>JAUVVS010000076.1 GCA_030604545.1 Deltaproteobacteria bacterium
AGCGAGAAGATGCTGTGCAAGACGCCTGACATGACGGCAACTACACCAGGAAAAAAAGTGTATGCATCTATTCGTCCTGAGGATGTGGAAGTTTTTTCTGAACCACCTCAAGCCAGGGAGAACCTGTTCAAGGGTACCATTGCCCATAAGGCATACTTGGGTAATTTGCTGTACTTTTTCGTAAACATAGATGGAACTATGATCAGGGTGCAGGTTCCGCATCACGTGCCGCAAGAAGAAGGACAAGAGCTTTACCTGTTTCTAAATCCGCAAAAATGTATGATTTTATTCTAATCCACAGATCTCGTCATTCACCAAACAAAAAACAACTTAAGCCTTGATTTAAGATATTAATATACTATATGATTTAATTATAAATATTTTCCTACTCAACCACTTAACGACGGATGTGAATCAAGACTGTTGGTGATCTTTGGTGTCAGGTGTCAAAGATGCAAGGGCTGAATCCTGAACACTGAAACCTGAAATCCAAAACCTCTTCGTCTGATAAAGAAAGGGGTGACTCTATGTTTACCAACAACTGTGATTTATACCCCTTAACGACTAAACTATTTGACGATGTCTGAACTTTAAAACAATCCAGAGTTTTGGATGGAAAGCCCTCTTGACCACAATTTAAATCGGAATTTTGCCCTGAGGAGGATAAAATGCAACTGACAATTACAAAAGCAGATCAATTAAAATCAAAACCGGACGATTCCAAGCTCGGTTTTGGAACAACATTCACGGATCATATGTTTAACATGGATTATAATCTTGAAAAGGGGTGGCATAATCCGCGCATAGAATCGTATGGTTCAATCGATCTAGATCCGTCAACCATGATGCTTCACTATGGCCAGGGTGTCTTTGAAGGCCTTAAGGCTTATAAAACAGGCTCAGGTGCCGTACAGCTGTTCCGGCCAAAAGATAATTTCAAACGACTAAACCGATCTTCACGTTCCATGTGCATTCCTGAAGTAGATGAAGCTTTTGGGCTCCATGCGCTGAAACAGTTAATCACTATAGAAAAGGACTGGGTCCCAAGCGCCCCTGAAACCTCTTTGTATATACGGCCTACAATCATTGCAACAGACCCTTTTTTGGGCGTGCGTGCTTCTCATACATATCGTTTTTTTATTATTCTTTCTCCTGTAGGCGCATATTATGCCGAAGGCTTTAATCCGGTTAAAATATGGGTAACCAAAGACCATGTTCGCGCTGTTCGCGGCGGGATTGGGGAAGCCAAAACGCCGGGAAACTATGCGGCAAGCCTGTTCGCAGGTGAGGATGCCAATAAAAAAGGCTATGCCCAAGTGTTGTGGCTTGACGGTGTTGAGCAGAAATATGTTGAAGAAGTCGGATCTATGAACATCTTTTTTGTGATCAATGATGAGCTCATCACTCCCATGTTAAACGGAAGTATCCTTCCCGGTATTACCAGAGATTCCGTTATTTCCCTGGCAAAAATATGGAACGTAAAGATTGCGGAAAGGCAAATCAGTATAGACGAAGTGATGGACGCAAACGATTCCGGAAAACTTTCCGAAATTTTTGGTTCTGGAACCGCCGCAGTTATTTCACCGGTTGGAGAATTAAAATATGGCGATAGAGTTATATCCATCGGTGACGGCAAAGTGGGTCCCATGGCAAATAAGTTCTATAAAGCCATAACTGATATTCAGTACGGTAAGGCTGAAGATCCCAAGGGATGGATTGAACCGGTTTCTTGATTATTTTTTTTAGCTCTCCCGAGTTTTTAAGATGAAACAGTCTAATTCTCCAAAGCATCTGCCATTTTTTATCTCAAAGATGGAAAAAGAGAAACTTCCGCCTGTTGTCATCGATACATTCTCCTATTATTATAAAAAAATCCTGGCAGGTGAAACAGGCCTTGTGTTTGACAAAGACATAAGGCCTGTTGATCCAAATGAAATTGAAGATTTCAACAATATAAAAGATTTTGCTCCTGCCGGAAGAAATGTATTAAAAAATGCCGTAATAATAACATTAAACGGCGGTCTTGGTACAAGTATGGGGCTCACCACGGCCAAATCACTTTTAGAAGTTAAAAACGGCAAGACGTTCCTAGAGATAATTTTAAATCAGACCGAACAACTTGGCGTAAAGCTGGCCCTTATGAACAGCTTTAGTACACATGAAGATACCATCTCTGCAATATCAAAGTTAAATCCCATCGACTTCCCGCTGCTGTTCCTGCAGCACAAGTTTCCAAAGATACTTCGAGAAGGGTTTGGCCCTGCTACCTGGCCGGATAATACCGAACTTGAATGGAATCCTCCCGGACATGGCGACATTTACACAGCGCTTTATACATCCGGAACGCTTCAAAACCTCATTAACGATAAAATCATATTTGCTTTTATATCCAATTCAGATAATTTGGGAGCAACAATGGATGAATCTCTGCTGGGTTACTTTTCCGAAAACAAATTCCCGGTTATGATGGAAGTCGCGGAAAGAACACCTGCAGATTTAAAAGGAGGTCACCTTGCCAGACATAGAAACGGCCGATATATTCTACGTGAAGCAGCACAATGCCCAAATGATGAACTGAATGCCTTTAGAGACATCGGGTGTTACGGATTTTTCAACACCAATAACATTTGGATCAATTTAATATATTTAAAGGATCTTATTGAAAAAAACAAAATAATCCACCTTCCTATGATGTGCAATCCAAAAACGCTTGACCCGCGGAATGAAGAAAGTCCGGCCGTATACCAGATTGAAACTGCCATGGGGGCGGCCATATCTCTTTTTGAAGATGCAGCTGCCATAAAAGTCCCCAGATCCCGTTTTTTCCCTGTAAAAAAATGCAATGACCTTTTGGCTGTTCGATCCGACTGTTTTCCCCTTACAAAAGAAAATAACCTGACTTTGAATCCCAAAAGAAAATCAGATACGATAAAGATAAATCTTGACCCGAAATATTACGGAAAAATCGACCTGTTTGATGAAAGATTTACAGAGGGTGTTCCATCACTGGTTGATTGCGAATCTCTAACAATAGAAGGGGATGTGCGGTTTGAAAAAAATATTTTAATTAAAGGTAAAGTAAAAATAAAAAACAACAATATATCCCAGGCTGTCATAAAAGAAGGTACCATTTTAGAAGGTAACGTTATCCTTTGAGAAACATTAAATTGCCAACAAATAAAGACAAAAATAGTACAGACCGTAAACAGGTAGAGGAGGCACTGCAAAAGCGGACTTTTGAACTTGACGAACGAATTAAGGAATTAAATTGCTTATATGGAATGTCACGGCTTATAGAGAAGCCCAACATTTCATTAGAGAAGATACTACAGGGAATTGTTGATCTTATTCCCCCAGCCTGGCGGTATCCTGAAATCACTTGTGCAAGGATAACATTAGAAAACCAAGAATTCAGAAACAAAAATTTCAGAGAAAGCATTTGGAAACAGACCAGCAATATTATTGTTCACGGAAAGCTGGTCGGCACATTGGAAGTCTATTATAAAGAAGAAAGGCCAAGTATTGACGAGGGTCCTTTCTTGAAGGAGGAGAGACGCTTAATTATTGCAATTGCTGAACGTCTGGGGAGAATCGTTGAACGATGGCAATACGAAGAACATATTCATTATCTTAGCCAGGAACAGATAAAAATTCAGGAAAGCGAACGCCATAGAATTGCTCGTGACCTGCACGATAACGTGGCCCAAGACATTTCCACATCAAAAATCCTCACTGAAACACTTTTAGACAATCAACCGAATGTGCCTAATGAGATAAGGCAAAAGGTCTTGGAAATGTCAATATTACTTCAAAAATCGATTAAATCTGTCCGAGATCTGGCATATGATTTGCGTCCTTCAGGCCTGGATCAACTGGGACTGGTCCAGACCGTCTATCAGTATTGTGAGGATTTTTCCGAACAAAATGACGCGAATGTCGATTTCTTTTCCGCCGGCATGGATAAAATACAACTCCATTTTGATACAGAGATAAACCTTTTTCGCTTGATTCAAGAAGGCCTCAATAATATCAAAAAACATGCCGATGCCGACCAAATTACCATTCGGCTCGTTGCTTCTTCCCCTAATATTATCCTTCGAATAGAAGATAACGGTAAGGGTTTTGATGTGGAGGGGAGTCTGATTAAAGCACTAAATGAAAAGCGTATGGGACTTAAGAGTATGGAAGAGAGGGTCAGCCTTCTTAAAGGTAATATAAAGATTCAATCGCGTCTGATGAAAGGCACAAAAATATTTATAGAAGTACCTTATAAAAATAGGAAAAAAGGCTCAAATGAAAAGCATATTGATCATTGATGACCACCCTCTTTTTAGGGAAGGACTCAAAGCTATCATTGGGCGTAGCAACAAGTTTGAGGTAACCGGGGAGGCAGGCAACGCGCATCAGGGGCTTCGTATGGCAAAAAAATACAAACCTGATCTGGTTGTAGTAGACATATCTTTACCCGATACCAACGGTATTCAGCTTACCCGTGAAATACGTGATTTGTTGCCGGAAACACGCATTATTATTGTCAGCATGCATTCTAAAGTCGACTATATAGTTGAAGCATTCCAAGCAGGGGCCACAGGATATGTGGTCAAGGAATCAGCTTCCGAAAAACTTTTAAAAGGACTCGAGTCGGTCGCTAAAGGCGAATATTTCCTGGATAGTGCAGTTTCCCACCAAGTTGTTAAAGCGCTTATGAAATTCCCTGGAAAGGAGGCAAAAATCACAGATGCTGATTATGGTTCCTTGACTCCAAGGGAGCAGGAAATCATGCGCCTTCTGGCTGAAGGACTTTCCGCTAAAGAAATCGCCGAAAAGCTTTTCATTAGTCCTAAAACCGTTGAGAACCATCGGGCCAATATTATGAACAAGTTAGGGCTTCACAGTACAATGGAATTGGTCCGTTATGCCGCAAAGCTCGGCCTAATCGATGTAGACCTCTGGAAGGAATAAATTTAATTTTTCCTCACCACAATCGGGATATCTTCCCGCCCTATAGTAATTTCCCCTATCAAAATGAACCCTCCCCCCTATAGACAAGATGATTTAAAGTGATCATACTGTTAGGAAATTAAAAAAGCTATCTGTAATGGACCCAAAATTCTCAAAAGCAACCGCCGCCTCAACAAAGACTAGTAAGATGAGTTACGAAAAAAGCTTTGTGGATATCACGAATCTGGTTAGAAGTATTCAGCGTGCTGAAGGTAAACCTGACTGCTTTAGGAAAGAACAAAAGGATTGCGACCAGTTTGAATGTGCCTGGCGTAAGTACTGTTTGGAAAGTTTTGGGGCTTCACGGGAGAACAACTAATGGCAAACATACTGATTATAGATGATCAAGAATGGGTTCTGGACCTGTTCTCAGAATCGCTGATCGATGAGGGACACAATATTTCAACAACTGATGACATTAAATCCGTCATGAGCAATGTTTCTTCATTTAAGCCCGATCTCGTGCTTCTTAACCTATATTTAAAGCATGGATTTAATGTATGGGACGTTTTGCAGGACATTAAAAAGCAGGATTCTACTCTTCCGGTGATTATCGTTACCACAAGTGATACATATTTATATGACCCTCGGCTTTCTCAAGCTAATGGGTATACAATCAAAAGCTGGCTTGCACCAGACGAACTAAAACAAAAGATATCTATTGCTTTGGGTCGGAAAACAAAAAATCATTTAGAAGAAGCAATCCCTTTTATCTAATAGAAATGAAAGGAGGCAGACCCATGGCATCCAATTTCCAAATAATTACGCAACGCAAAAAAGAGAATCTGCATATGAAACTGATGGGTGATTTTGATGGATCTTCGGCCATGGAGCTCCTCTATGTCATAAAGAAGACTTGCCTTAGTGCTACCAAAGTTTTTATTGATACCAGCCGTCTGAATCACATAGAACCCTTCGGCCTGGACGTATTGCGGCATAATCTTGGTTTTTTGAAGAAGGGGGCTAATAAATTTGTGTTTACCGGTAAGAATGTGACAGCTTTATTGGATTTCGAGTTAGAATCCTTGCGTCCAATGTATACATAAACTTTAATAAGATGATTTAGACGGAAAGGAGGGGCCATGTACTTAAAACAAGCGGACATATTTTGGGGAATAAATAAGGATATCGTGAAGAAAATTATGGATATCACCATACAGGAATCTTTTAAGAAAGGAGACTTCCTGTTTTCCGAGGGGGATCACGCCTTACACTTTTTTATTCTGCTTAAAGGGCGCGTTAAGTTGATCCTCGGAGAAGCTGGACCGGTGGTTTACATCGTAAGCCATGCCGGAGAAGCTTTTGGTTGGTCAAGCCTTATCGATCGCGATAGTTATTCCGCATCTGCAATGTGTATAGAGCCGACCAAGCTACTCAAAATTGAAAAGAATCAATTGCAAAATATTTTTGACAAAGATCCGGCCAATGGACTCATTTTCTTCAAACACCTTGCAGGAACGATAGGAAATCGTTTGCTTGAGAGCTACAAGATGGTTTCTGCCGCGACCCAAACAAAGGCTTCTCCATCCTTTGGCACAGGCCAAACTATAGAGTCAGCAACAATTGAATAACAAAAGAGATATTAGGTTTTTGAGAAATTACAAATATGGTAACATTATGAGACAAAAATATGTAATTTTTAAAAACGATGAGAAAAATGAGCTAATACTCAAAGCATTTACCGAGTTAGATAACGCAGAGTCGGTTCTTACCTGCGAGGAGACATATGATGAGAAGATTATTAAATCTACAATTCCAAAGGGTAAAAAGGCTCTTGTTTCGATATTGAGGACTCAAAATATATATCCACCCGGTCTCTATGCCGAGATAATAGCCGAATCAGTCATGGAATTGTATGATTCCAAAAATATTAATACAAAAGAGCTTTTGTTTGACGATATGACTTTCTTAAAAAAAGGGACGAAAACATATATAGCTACAGATAATATTGAATACGAGAAAATAGAGTCCGATGAAATTTTTGATGATGATTTTAACATCAATTATGAGACAAAAGATACATTAAATGAGGATGGATTTATTCTAAACTTTGAAGAAGATGAACTAATCGATATTGAATGCGAGATTTAAACATAGTAACCGTTCACCGTTCAGAGGTTCAGGGTTCACGGTTACGGCTTTTTAAATATATCAACGTTTAAACAAATAAAAATATTTCATAACTCTTTTCACGTAATTTTCTGTCTCTTTTATAGGAGGTATACCATTATAATAATCGACCATATTTGGGCCGGCATTATAAGCGGCCAGCGCAAGTTGTAACTTTCCCTCATATTTATCTATTAGTTGTTTGAAATAACGCGTCCCGCCCATAATATTTTCCAATGGATTAAATGGATCACTTATTTTAAGAGTATTGACATTTTGGGGCATGATTTGCATAAGTCCCAATGCTCCGGCTTTTGAAACCGCCCGTGGATCAAAATCTGACTCTGCTTTGATGACAGCTTTTATCAGCGGAAATAAAACTCCATGCCGTTTTGACGCTTCTTCTATTAACCGATCATATTTATCTGTTGAATGTGTATTTGATGATCTTCTAGACTTTTCTTTTATATAAATTTTATATTTTGACGATGTTGGCGTATTAGTAAAGTGAAGCACACCTTCGGTGTCTATATACATATATATATCAGCATAAACAGGTAAAACAGACGTAAAAATTATTATAACCATAAAAATTGTCCATCTGTTTGTTATTCCAGCTTTAGCTTTTTCGGGCACAACTTTCACTTTTATAAGATCCGACATGGTTAAACAAAATTGTAACCGTTCAGGGGTTCAAGGTTCAGCGTTCAAAGGTTATCGGTTTGACGAAAATCTATACATTTTCATCATGATACGGTCATAGTGCATAAATCAAGATCTTAGGTTTAAATTTTAACGCGCGCGATTTTTTACTCCTAACGTCCATGAAATCC
>JAUVVS010000007.1 GCA_030604545.1 Deltaproteobacteria bacterium
AAAAATATCAATTACAAAACTAAGTCCTTCGATTCACAAATACGATAACGTATTTATTCACTCAGGACTTAGTGTTGAGTGAGCAATTACAAAAATACGTCTTTATAAAATACGTCACTATATTTGCGAATCGAAGCACTAAGTAACTAAAATGAATCCAGGAGTCAAGATGTTTTTAGATTCCTTTTAATCCTTTGCATTATCCTCAATGAATTTAACGGCTTTCTTCAGCCTCGAAATAACCCGATCCTTGCCCAGCACTTCGATGATTTCAAAGATACCGGGACTGGCGGTTTTGCCGGTAAGTGCCGCACGTACCGGTTGTGCGATTTTACCAAGCTTAAGACCGGTTGACTCCATAACTGTTTTAAAGGCGTTTTCAAGATTTGCTTCATTGAACTGTTCCAGCGCTTCAAGCTGTTTGATCAACAGTTTGAGGGGCTCAAGCGAAGAAGTTTTAAGGAATTTTTTTACGGCTTTTTCTTCATATATTATGGTATCTTCAAAATAGAAACTAGCCGCATCTGCCATTTCTACAAGGGTTTTACTACGTTTATTCAGTGTTTCAATGACACTTTCAAGAAAAGCGCTGTCTTGAATTTCATAATCTCTCTCCTTTAAAAAAGGGAGCAGGTGCTTGACTAGTTTATTCGGGGGCTTTGCTTTGATGTGATCCGCATTGAGAGCTAAAAGTTTGTCCTGGTCAAAAACACCCGGTGATCGGCCAATGTTTTCGAGGGTGAACTTTTCAATGAGTTCATTTCTGGTAAAAAATTCCTGGTCTCCGTATGACCATCCAAGCCGGACCAGGTAGTTGAGAAAGGCATCCGGTAAATATCCCATATCTCTGTATGCCGTAACGGACATGGCGCCGTGCCTTTTGCTTAAACGGGTCCGGTCTTTGCCGAGAACCATGGGAACATGGCCGAATGTGGGCAGCTGACTCCCCAAAGCCTTGTAAAGCATAATTTGCTTGGGTGTGTTCATAACATGATCATCACCCCTGATCACGGTGTTAATTCCCATGGTAATATCGTCAACTACGACTACAAAATTGTATGTTGGCGTGCCGTCACTTCTGGCAATGATAAAATCATCCAACTCTTGATTTTGGAAGACGATATTACCCTTTATAACGTCTTCAAGGACTGTGGTTCCATTTACCTGAGCTTTAAATCGGATAACGGCATTGTCTGTTTTTGAAAGATTTTTCTCGCGGCAAGTACCGTCATATTTGGGTTTGCCGCTTGCCGCCATACCCTTTTTACGCATATCTTCGACTTTTTCCGGACTACAGGTGCAATAATATGCCTGACCTGAATCAAGGAGTTTCTGAATATACTCTCGATATATGTGAAACCTTTTTGATTGGAAATAGGGTCCTTCGTCCCAGTCGATACCAAGCCACTCAAGCGCTTCAAATATAGCGTCTACGGATTCCTGTGTGGAACGCTTAGTATCCGTGTCTTCAATTCTAAGGATAAATTGACCCTTCATATGGCGGGCATAAAGCCAGTTAAAAACAGCCGTTCGAGCCCCTCCCACATGAAGATAACCTGTAGGGCTGGGAGGGAATCTAGTGATAACCTTGTCCATTTAATTTTTCCTAAAAATTAATATTTGATGAATTCGCAAAAAGTCGAATTCATCAAGTTTTAGGTTTTAAGTTTTAAGGTTTAAGATATTTTTTAGTATTTAAATTAGGCACTTAAAGCCTAACACCTAAAACTTAAAACCAGGTAAAAAGACGATTTTCTACTTTTTACGAGACCGTCATATTTAACTAGTGTATATCCAATTAGTATTAGTAATTAGTAAAAATGCAAAAATTCCCTTAACAGATCGTTATCGTTTCAAAACCATAATAGACTTTTAAATAGCACTGTTTCGAGATAAAAACAAACCCTGTAAATTTATTTTACAAATAATAAGATAATAAAATTACCTAGTTGAGCACATTTGTTGTTTGTTATTGTAAAAAACATCAATAGCATATAAATGTAAGGAGTACAATAAAATAGAATTTTAAATTTTTATAAAAATTCTTGACAATCCATTTTTTATAAATTACTAGAGTCAGACTTCGTATAAAGGTAGTGAAATATAAAATAATTATAATAATAACAATATATTAAAGGATTACTTATGGCAGTACCAAAACGAAAAACATCTAAGTCAAAGAGAGACAAACGGCGTACGCATCAAAAACTCGCAATTCCAAATTTATCTGCCTGTCCTCAGTGTGGAGAGGCTAAGCTCCCACACCATGCATGTCCCAGTTGCGGAACTTACAAAGGACGTACTGTAATAAAAACCGAAGAGGTATAAATATTTATGGAAGCAACCATACCTGAAACAGGAACCGCTCTTCAAGGATTAGACTCTGAATCAAGGCAGATGGTCATTGAAACCGTCAGGCAGTTAAAAAAGCGGCTTCTTATAAAGGATAAAATTCTGGAATTTGACAAAAAGGAAGTATTTCCTGAAGAAACGATCCGCAGAATGCTTGAGCCTGATATCGGTTTACAGCTTCTTTTTATTCCTGAAGCCTATGGCGGAATGGGGGGAGGTGCTCGAGACTCCTGTGTGGTGACTTTTGAAATGTCCAAGATATGTTTAGGAATCGCCACGGCCTTTTTTGCTATTCAGCTTGGTTCAGACCCTTTGATTGTTGGAGGTACTGAGGAGCAGAAAACAAAATGGCTTGGCGCCATTTCCGAGGGAAATGTTCTTGTTGCATATGCCGTGACTGAACCTGGCGCCGGAAGCAACGTTGCATCTATAAAGACAAAGGCTGATCCGGTTTCAAACGATAAGGGCGAAATTATAGGGTATAAAATAAACGGAACCAAACAGTTCATATCAACCGGCGGATACGCCGATTTTATCACTCTTCTTGCGAAGACTCCGGAAGGCCCTACCTTTTTTGTCGTGGAAAAAGGTACAAAGGGCTTTGAGCAGGGAAAGAGCGAAGAAAAACATGGCATCCGCGCCTCGAATACATCTCCGCTCTCTTTTACAGACGTCTTTGTTCCCATTGATAATCTTATTGGAGGTGTGCCCGGAAGGGGATTGAAGCAAGCCAACGAAGTTTTTGGATATACGAGACTTATGGTAGGCGCCATGGCTTTGGGTGCCGGTGAAGCCGCACTTGATATTGTTATCCCATATGCCAAAGAGAGGATTCAGTTCGGCTCTCCTCTTTCAGAAAAGCAGGGTTACACTCACAAACTGGTAGTCCCGAATGCCGTGAGACTCGAAGCTGCGAGGGCTTACATGGATGAAGTTGCCATAAGATTAGATTCAGGTGAAGAGGATCTTCAGGTAGAAGGATCGATTGCAAAGCTCTTTGCGACAGAGTCTGCTAATAAAGTTCTGGACGATGCCATGCAGGCCCTTGGCGGATACGGGTATATATCCGAATATGAAGTGGAAAAGATAAAAAGGGATGTGAAGATCACCTGCATTTATGAAGGAACCAGTGAGATCCAGCAAAATATAATAAGTACATTCCGATGGAAAAAGACAAGAAAAACAAATGGCGAATATTATAGGTCCATTTGTTCTGAGATGGAAAAACTGGATAACGTCGTAAACGATGCTGGATGCCGTTTTTATGGGCTTGCTGCAAAGGCCCTTAATGATACCGTCATGCTGGTTCACGAAAACAAGCTTATAAAAAAGCAGTACATCATGTTTGTTTTGGCTGATATGATGACCTATCTGGAAGTCGGCGCAAGCATGGCACGCAAAGCTGTCAACCTTTCAGAAACGGGTGATCCTAAGGCAAAAAAAATCAAAGCAATGTCAAGGATCTTTGCAAATGAGGTATCTCAACTCATTGCGCAAAATGTGCTTAAAATTCTGATGGGCACCGGGATGTTTAATCAGAAAGCCGTATCCAATTTTTTAGCGAGCATCTCATATGATCAGCTGGCTTACAGCTACCAAGATGTCATAAAAGATATGGATATGGTTGCAGACATATTATTTGAGAGGTGATAATGTCAGATCACAAACGTACTATCGTTGTTACTGGTGGCTCAAGAGGTATTGGACGATCAATTTGCCGCTCTTTTGCAAGGGCTGATAATTATATCTATTTCAATTATTTTTCACCAGGTGATCCGGATGCTGAAAAGGCAGCGGCTGCTGAGACGGAGAAGCTTATTTCTGAAGCGGGCGGTTCGGCAAAAAGTATAAGTGTTAACATTGCGTCAGAAAATGAAGTAACAAATTTTTTTGAAAAAATAATTGGCGAAACCGGGCGGATAGATGTACTAGTTAACAATGCAGGTATAACCAAAGATGCACTTTTAGTCCGTATGAAGGAAAAGGACTGGGATGATGTAATAAATGTAAACTTAAAAGGCGCTTTTATATGTACGCAGATTGCTGCAAAGGTTATGATGAAGCAGCGTTATGGCCGTATTATCAATATTGCTTCGGTTGTTGGTGTCAACGGTAACGTGGGGCAGGCCAATTATGCCGCTTCGAAAGCCGGAATCATAGGGCTCACAAAAACTGTTGCAAAAGAGCTTGCCGCGCGAGGTATTACGGCCAATGCAGTGGCTCCCGGGTTTATAGAAACAGACATGACTGCATCACTTCCAGATAAAGTCAAGACTGCAATGCTCGGCCAGATTCCACTGGGGCGCGCAGGAAAACCTGAAGACGTAGCAGCCGTTGTCGCTTTTCTTGCTTCTGAAAGTGCGGATTATATAACAGGCCAAGTAATTCATGTCAGTGGTGGCATGTATATGTGAAAGGAGGAGAAAATGTCCGTTGAAGATAAAATAAAAGAGATAATTATGGAGAAGCTTAGTGTTGAGATTGATGAGATTGTGCCGGAGGCTTCTTTTGTGGATGATTTGGGCGCAGATTCACTTGACCTAGTTGAGCTGATAATGACAATGGAAGAGGAATTCGATATCGATATTTCTGACGAAGATGCAGAAAAACTTGTAACCGTCAAAGATGCATTTGATTATATAAACTCACATTAATTTAAATTTTAGTACCTACGTACCAGACTCTTTATTTTTTCCGGCAGTACGCTGCCGGATTATATCACCCTTTTTCAAAGGTTTCGTTTGAATAGGAGGTTTCTGTGGATAGGCGAGTCGTTATTACTGGTGTGGGCCTTATAACACCTCTCGGCATAGGCGTCAATGAAACCTGGTCTGCACTATGCGCCGGGAAATCAGGTATAGCTGAGATAACAAAGTTCGATACCTCCAGCTATGATACAAAGATTGCAGGAGAGGTAAAAGACTTTCACCCTGCGGATTTTCTTCCCAAAAAAGAGGCAAAGCGTATCCAGTCTTTTATTGCTTATGCTGCTGCTGCATCCCGGATGGCTTTAGAAGATTCCGGTCTGGTAATCGATAGTTCCAACGCAAACCGGGTTGGAGTCTATACAGGATGTGGTCTAGGAGGGCTTCAGATTTTAGAGGAAACCGCCAGAATTATTGAAACGAAAGGCCCAAAAAGAGTAACACCTTTTTTTATTCCTCTGATGATTGGGAATATGGCACCGGGTATGATTTCAATCCTTTTAGGTGCTAAAGGTCCTAATTCTTCAGTTGCCACAGCGTGTGCGGCAGGCACCCATGCCGTGGGCGATTCATACAAGATTATCGCAAGAGGTGCGGCCGATGCCATGATTTCAGGTGGGGTGGAGTCTGTTGTAACGCCCACTTGCATTGCAGGCTTTAGCGCAATGAAAGCCTTGTCCACTCGTAATGATGAACCGGAAAAGGCGTCCCGACCATTCGATCGTGATCGCGATGGTTTTGTTGTGGGCGAAGGAGGCGGTATCCTTATACTCGAAACACTCGAAGGGGCACTTGAAAGAGGAGCCCATATTTATGCTGAAATATGCGGATACGGAATGAGTGGAGACGGATATCATATGACTGCTCCTGCTCCTGATGGGGAGGGGGCAGCAAGGTGCATTAAGGCGGCCCTTGATGACGGCGGTATTTCATACGACGAAATCGACTATATCAATGCTCACGGTACGTCAACGCAGCTTAATGATGATTATGAAACAAGCGCGGTAAAAACCATTTTTAAGGATAAAGCCTATTCGATACCCATGAGTTCAACCAAATCCATGACCGGCCATTTGCTTGGCGGCGCCGGCGGTATCGAGACGGTTTTCACGGCCCTTACCATTCATGAAGGTATTATTCCTCCAACAATAAACCTTGATAATCCTGCCGAAGAATGTGACCTTGATTATGTACCGCACGTTGCTCGTAAGTGCGATGTAGAGATTGCCATGAGCAACTCTTTTGGTTTCGGAGGAACTAATGCAACGCTGATTCTTAGAAAATTCCGTCATTGATTGCTTTACAATTAAACAAACCCACTCAAACCTTCTTCCCTTTCTATATTCATACAGAAAATGTTTGATAGAAAACCCATAATTTGATTCTTGATTAAGAGATATAATTTGTGATATCGCCTTTCAGATAAATTTATTCATGATAAAATAATATTTTTGTAACTACTAAATTTTCATGCCACAAAGGCACCAAGATTATATAAATTTTTTTTCTTTGTGTCTTAGTGGCTGAACAATTGTAGGTATTTTGAGGTTTATTTACCTAAATAAGGATGATACAATGAACGAAGACAAAACACCGATTATAATTGGAAGCGATCATGCAGCTTATCAGATGAAGGAAAAAATCAAGGCATATATCATTAAGATAGGTGTCGACATAGAGGACGTTGGTGCTTATAGTGAAGATTCGGTTGATTATCCTGATTTTGGAATCAAGGTGGCCTCTTCTGTCTCAAAAGGTAAATTTAAAAGAGGAATACTCCTTTGCGGCACCGGAATCGGCATGTCCATGGTGGCTAATAAATTTCCTCATGTCAGGGCTGCACTTTGCAATGATCTATTCTCCGCCGGCATGAGCAGACGGCACAACAATTCCAATATTCTAGTAATAGGCGGCCGCGTCATAGGAGAGACACTTGCTATGGAAATATTAAAGACCTGGCTTGAAACGCCTTTTGATGGAGGAAGGCATCAGTTAAGAATAGAAAAATTCGACAATTTGTAATATTTTAGCTGTTTGAAAACAAGCTCGCTTGAAAGATAATTAAATTTATAAAAAAATGTCAGGAAAAGACGACCGCCCTTCATGGGAAACCTATTTCATGGATATAACAGCGCTTGTGGCAAAACGCTCCACATGCCTCCGGCGTTCGGTTGGATCTGTGATAGTAAAGAATAAAAGAATCCTTTCTACCGGGTACAACGGAGCGCCAACCGATATTAGGCATTGTATTGAAACAGGTTGTCTTCGCGAGAAATTGGATGTAGCATCGGGTGAGAGACATGAACTGTGTCGAGGTATCCATGCTGAACAGAATGCTATTATTCAAGCTGCGTTTCATGGTGTTTCCATAAAGGATGCAGAACTTTTTTGCACGAACCTACCATGTTCCATATGCGCCAAGATGATCATCAATGCAGGTATAAAAAGGATATATTTCCAGTCAGGATATACAGATCCCATGTCGGAAGAAATGCTCAGTGAGGCAGGCGTTGAAGTAATAAAGCTACGCTTTTTCCAAGACTTAAGCTTGGAAAAAGAGGCTCCTCCGGAGCAGTTATTTTAATTGGTTAGTGAAACTCGATACTTGAAACTTGGGAAGGAATTTTATTGATTTTAAAAAGATCAAATCCTTATTTATCAAGTTTCCAGTTTCAAATTTCTAGTTTCTTTTAGTACACAAATACAACAGGTTGTTGAATATCGACAAAAAGTTGTCGATGTTGAGTTACTAAGCGCCTAGATACTAGTCAGGGAGGAGATTCATGAAGTGTCCATTTTGTGGAGAGATTAACAACAAGGTTATTGATTCCAGGTTGAGCAAGGATGCCAATGTAATCCGTCGTCGCAGGGAATGTGTTGAATGCAATAGGCGTTTTACAACGTACGAAAACATTGAAGAAATACCTATTATGATTGTCAAAAAGGATGGACGCCGTGAAGTCTTCAGCTTTGATAAAGTGCGATCGGGCATGAAAAAGGCCTGTGAAAAACTGGATATCAGCATGAATACTATCGAACAGTTCATTATAGACCTTGAACGTGATCTGAAGGAAACAGGAGAAAAAGAAATTCCTTCCCACATAATAGGCGAAAGGATCATGTCAAAACTCCATGAACTTGATGATATTGCATACGTAAGATTTGCATCGGTTTACAGGGAATTCAAGGACGTCAATGATTTTGTCGATGAACTAAAGAGACTCTTGAGCAAGCAGTAAAAACATTTAAAAAAAACGTAACAATACAGCCACTAAGGCACTAAGGCACGAAGAAAAGATATTAATACTAACTTTATTAAAAAATATTATAATCTTTGTGTCTTAGTGTCTTTGTGGCTGTACCATTACAAGAAAACAAAGTAATTTGCCTCAATTCTTTCATGGGACATATGGCATCTGACTTCAGAATATCATGGACGATACACATTACATGAAAATTGCGCTGGACCTTGCAAAAAAGGGAGAAGGCTTGACATCTCCCAACCCGATGGTCGGTGCCGTGATTGTCAAAGAAGGCAAAGTTGTTGGAACGGGATTCCACAAAGCCCTGGGGGAGGCTCATGCTGAAGTCGCAGCTATCGATGAGGCGGGGGCTTCTGCAAAAGGCGCAACCCTATATGTTACCCTTGAACCATGTAACCACACAGGAAGAACTCCACCGTGTACCAGAAAGATTGTCGATGCAAACATAAGCCGGGTTGTTGCCGCCATGAAAGACCCCAACCCCGATGTTAAGGGTGGCGGTATAGATTATTTAAAACAGCACGGTATAGATATTGTGCTGGGGGTTTGTAAAGATAAAGCGAAAAAGCTGAACGAAGCCTTTATAAAATATGTTGGAACAAAACGTCCATTCGTTATCATAAAATGTGCGGCTACATTGGACGGTCGGATTGCCACAAAAACAGGTGATTCCAGATGGGTCTCAGGTAAAGAATCGAGAGCCTTCGTACACAGGCTTCGTCATGCTGTGGACGCAATAATGATTGGTATTAATACTGTAAAACAGGATGATCCAAGTTTGACAACCCGTTTGAATGACCTCAAAGGTCATGATCCTTTCAGAATCATCCTTGATACCCATCTTGCAATTTCTGAAAATGCTAAAGTGTTGCGACTTAATTCTGCTTCTGATACAATCATTGTAACCGGTAATTCGATTTCAGAGAAGAAAAAGGCGCAAATAGAAAATAAGCGCATACGGATTATTAAATCACCTGTAAAAGACGGTTTAATCGATCTTGATTCCCTTATGGATCGCCTGGGAGATTTTGGTATAACAAGCGTTCTTATTGAAGGAGGCAGCCGCGTCATAGCAAAAGCTCTTGATGAAAAAATTGTTGACAAGATTATCTTTTTTTATGCTCCTAAAATTATGGGCGGTGATGACGGTGTGCCTGTATGCAAAGGGCAGGGCCCGGATTTAATGAACGACTGCATCCCTGTTAAAGATATAAATGTGCGACGGTTTGGTGATGATGTAATGATTGAAGGGTATATTAATAGAAAATGAAGGACAGGTAAACATATGTTTACAGGCATCATAGAAGGCCTTGGCACCATTAAGAAAATACGTTCATCAGGCCGGGGAAAAAATTTTGCTATAGATGCTGATTTTCTTCTTGATCAAACGAAGATTGGAGACAGCATTGCCGTAAACGGTGCCTGTTTAACAGCGGTTATGATTGACGGGAAACGTTTTGTTGTTGATGTCTCTCCTGAAACACTTTTAAAGACAACATTCGGAAGAGCAAGGATTGGGGATCGCGTAAACCTTGAACGTGCCCTTTGCCTTTCTGATCGGATAAGCGGACATCTTGTTTCAGGGCATATCGATGATACGGGCACTGTAAAACACCGAAGAACCGTAGGTAACGCTATAATTATTACAATTGGCGTGCCTGAATCCTTGTCGCGTTATATGATTGAGAAAGGCTCGGTTGCAGTTGATGGTATCAGCCTTACCATCAACCATTGTCGGCACGACAGTTTTGATATAAGCATTATTCCTCATACAGCCAAGCTTACAAACATCAACTTAAGAAAAATTGGAGATTCTGTTAACATTGAAACAGACATGATTGGAAAATATGTTGAACGGTTTATTACAGGAAGAATAGGTAGTGATAAAGAAAAAGAGACCGGACATTCAGCTATAAACATGCAAGTTTTAGAGAAAACAGGTTTTCTTTAAGGTATTAGGAGACAATAACAATGCCGCATATTACAACTGAAGATGCTATAAAAGAGATAAGGGCCGGGCATATGGTCATTCTCGTTGATGATGAAGACCGAGAAAATGAGGGCGACCTGACGATGGCTGCAGAATTAATTACGCCTGAGGCCATAAATTTTATGGCAAAATATGGACGGGGGCTTATTTGCCTTTCCATGAAGGGAGAAAAGATAGATTCCCTTGATCTCCCACCCATGGTTAATAATAATACATCACGATTTCAAACAGGCTTTACCGTATCAATAGAAGCAAGGCATGGTGTTACTACCGGTATTTCTGCTGCAGACCGTGCAACCACTATAATTACAGCTTTAGCAAATGATGCCAAACCGGGTGATCTTGTCAGGCCCGGGCATATATTTCCTTTAAGGGCAAAAGATGGAGGTGTTATTGTTCGTGCCGGCCAGACAGAAGGATCTGTTGATCTTGCACGTCTTGCCGGCTTAAAACCTGCAGGGGTTATTTGCGAAATCATGGATGACGACGGCACTATGGCCAGAATGCCGGCACTCGAAAAATGCAGCGAAAAACATGGTATCGGTATTTGTACAATCGCAGATCTTATTGAATACAGAATGCGCACGGAATCCTTTGTAAGAAGGGCTGCGGAAACAAAGATACCTACGCCGCATGCAGGTGAATTCAAGGCTATTGTGTATGAAAATGATGTCGATGACTTACTTCACATTGCAATGGTAAAGGGTGAAATCGATCCAGACAAACCTGTCCTTGTCCGGGTTCATTCAGAATGCTTAACAGGTGATATTTTCGGTTCTCTCCGTTGTGATTGCGGGGATCAGTTGCTGAAATCAATGGAGATGATAGATAAAGAGGGGAGCGGCGTTTTTCTTTATATTCGGCAGGAAGGCCGAGGCATCGGTCTTGTTAACAAGATAAAAGCCGATGCTCTTCAAGATCAGGGTTTTGACACTGTTGAGGCGAACGAAGAACTTGGATTCAAGGCTGACCTTAGAAATTATGGCATAGGAGCCCAGATTCTGGTAGATATCGGAGTTAAAAAGATGAGGCTTCTTACAAACAATCCCAAAAAAATGGTAGGACTTGAAGGTTACGGGCTAAGTATTATTGAACAGGTTCCTATTGAAATAAAACCTAATGAATTCAATAAAGGTTATCTTGAGTGTAAGAAGCTTAAGATGGGGCATCTACTAAATATTGATGCAGCACCATGAATTATTATTAACGCATCAGCCACAAAGACACTAAGACACAAAGAGAATAAAAATATATATTTTATAACATTATTTACATAAGAAAAACGCATGGCAAAAAATAAAATGATTCTGTAATCTTGGTGCCTTTGTGACTTTGTGGCCTACGGTGTGCAAAGCCTGAACTTAAAGTACATGATAAAGATCTCGTTACAGTTATAAATCTAAACCAGGAGGAAGATAATGCCAAAAAATCTTGAAGGTAACATTATCGCTAAAGATAAAAGATTTGCAATTGTTGTCAGCCGTTTTAACGATTTTATTACGGACAGGCTTGTGGGCGGAGCTATTGACGCACTACTTCGTTGCGGGGCCGATGATGATGATATTGAGATCGTGAAGGTGCCCGGTGCCTTTGAAATACCACTTGTTGCAAAAATGATGGCAAAAAAGGATAGATTTAATGCTGTTATTTGCCTTGGAGCGGTTATCCGCGGAGCGACTCCACATTTTGAATACGTTAGCGCTGAAGTATCTAAAGGGATTGCAAAGGTTAGTATGGAATCTGAAGTTCCGGTTATCTTTGGAATTTTAACAACCGATACTATTGAGCAGGCTGTTGAGCGTGCCGGGTCAAAAGCGGGTAATAAAGGATGGAATGCTGCGATGTCGGCAATAGAGATGGCAAACTTGATTGAGGTTGTCGATCAGGCATAATTATGGGAGTCCGCCGCCGGTCACGAGAGCTTGCTATGCAGGTTCTTTTTTATATAGATATGGGTCGAAATGACTCGAAAGAAATGTTGGAACTATACTGTGATAACTTTACTATTTCAAAGAAAATCCTTCCTTTCTTCCTGAAGCTGGTAAATGGTGTTGTCCACACCAGATCTGAAATTGACTCCATAATTGAACGCTTTTCCAGTAACTGGAAAATCAGCCGCATGTCTTGTGTAGACAGGAACATCATGAGGATCGCAGTATATGAGCTGCTTTTCTGCCATGATATTCCGTCAAAAGTATCCATAAATGAAGCTATCGATATAGGAAAGAAATTTGGAACTGAAGAATCGGGTGCTTTTATCAATGGAGTCCTTGACAGCATAAGCATAGCGATTAAAGGAAAGGATATTGTTATCAAAGAAGAAGTTCCTTCAAACGAAACAGATTAATTAAAGCGGGAGGTTGTTTTGATTATTAAAAAGTTAACTGTTGGACCGATTATGGCAAACTGTTTCATTTTAGGATGCGAAGAAACCAGAGAAGCCGTTGTGATCGATCCTGGCGATGAAACAGATAGAATTCTGACAGCCCTTGAGGAATCAGAGCTGAAAGTAAAATATATCATAGACACTCATGGTCATTTTGACCATGTAGGGGGAAATAAAAAATTGAAGGATGTAACTGGAGCAGATATTATGATTCATGCTCTTGATGCGCCTATGCTAAACCATCTTTCAGCAAGTGCAGCTGCCTGGGGTCTCTCAGCAGATGACTCTCCGTCGCCTGATAAGACCTTAGAAGAAGGCGATACAATTACTTTTGGAAACATCACATTAAAAGTGATTTACACTCCCGGCCATTCACCGGGTGGCATTTCACTTTACACGGATGGGTATGTTTTTGTGGGAGATACACTTTTTGAAGGTTCAATCGGACGAACCGACTTACCTGGTGGAGATTATAACACCCTGATATCCAATATACAGAACAAACTTTTTGTGCTTGGGGATGATGTGCAGGTCTTTACAGGGCATGGCCCTGAAACCACTATCGGTAAGGAAAAGAGTTTCAACCCTTTTGTAGGACAGCGGGCAGCTGTTTAATACCTTAGTCGTGCATTTTGTAGCAAAAATAGTTTTAATCAACTTGAAGCCATTAACTATCCATTGAAGATTTCAGATTTCAGATTGAAGATTTAAGGAATTTTTTACATTTTTACTCAAAACAGCGGAGCGACACGCGGCGCAAGCGCCTGCGCTGCGCGAGCGACTTCCATAAATCTAAAATCATCAATCTGCAATCTACAATCCCTACGGGATCTCCGTTGCACTGCGACCGGCTTGTCCGGGTTAGGAAACGGCATCTGTTTTATATTCTATGCCCTGGCGCTTTAAAATATCGTAATAAATCATAATCTGCTTAATATATTTTATAGGTTCTCTTCCGCGGCAGTATCCATATGTAGCATTTTTATAATATTTACGATATCTTAAAAGTGGTAAGGTTTGTTCTAGTGAAGACCATTTGTTAGGATTAAGATTCATTTTTTTAGCCAGATTTCGTGCATCGAATATATGCCCCTGACCCACATTATAGGCGGCAAGGGCTATAAATAAACTGTCTGAATCATCTATCTTATTGAAATGATTGTAAAGATTTCTAAGATGCTTTACTCCCCCATTAATGTTTTGAAGTGGGTTAAAAATGTTTTTTACACCAAGGCTTTTGGCTGTAGAAAAAGTAAGTTGCATAAGGCCATAGGCACCGGCATGACTTTTAGCTCTAGGGTTGAAATGGGACTCCTGGTACACTTGGGCTGCTATCAGCCGCCAGTCAAAGTCATGTCTGAACGCAGCTTCCTTTATTAGTGGTTTATATCGTGGAAGTCTGGTTTTAATTCTCTTGTGAAATATTCTTAGATCAACATAATCGAAAATATCGACATTAGCATAGTATTTGTTATGAATTTCAGCATATTTTCCGTTTGTATGTATTTCCTTAAAAAAGGAATTGATACGTTTAAGAATCTTTTCAGCCCTAAGGTTAACGGCCCAGCCTAAATATTCCTTTTCGCTGATCGGAGCTGCTGAAATAGCTTTTGGATAATATCTCCTGTTTAATAAAGCAATGTTGCTGTCGGCAATCGTGACTTCAATATCTTCGTCTGCCACTTGGCGAATCAGCTCCTCAGTGGCTATATCTTCGTGTAACTTTATTATGATGTCAATTCCCTCTTCCTTGAGTTCTTCAAGCCGTTCCTGATAAGATGTGCCCTTTCTTATATATACGGTCTTACCGGCAAGATCGTCCGCACTTTTTATTTTCAGGTTGTTCCGATGGACGATGATATGCTGCTGAACAGCCATGTATCCATCGGAAAAAGCAACTTGATTTTGCCTTTTTGGCGTTATTGTCATGCTTGCAGCAATAAAATCTCCTTTTCCATTTATTATGTCAGGAATCATTTCCTCCCATTTTTCAGCGATTTTTACCTTCAATTTTACCCCAAGATAATCTGCAAAAGCTTTTGCAAGATCATACTCAAAGCCCATAGCCTGGTCTCGGTAGAAATAGTAACAGTGGGCATTGTTACGGGTGATAACCGTAATTTCACCGGCTTCTAAGATATAATCAAGAGTATTGAACTTAGGTGCTTTTTCACATCCAGGTAAAAATAGAAGAAAAAGAAATAAAAGGACTATTATTTTCTTAATTAAATTCAAAATATTGACTCTTTTTGTTTCTTTTATGAAAAGAGACCTTTGAAAAATGCTCAATTTTGTTCAAGTTCAAGGCAGGCGAAAATTTTAACCACCCCAGTACGATCTGCCGGACCTACGGGGCAAGCAGGAATACATTGAGTATTTTGAGGATAGCGCTAAAGGTTAGCGCTACGCTTCACTCCGTGTCACTTCGTGCAAAATGTTGAGCATGACACAGAAATTGGGCAAAAGGGGGCGTTTTGCAAAGGTCTCTATGAGTAGGCCAATGAATGAACCACTCAATAGTCCTCTCCAAGCAAATGCACATTCCCGATATGAACATTATGCAGACCTGCTTTTTCAGCGGCTGCCTTACATCGGAGTGCGTGAGATTGTGAAGTTGTGGGAAGATCATGAAGGTAAAAGTGCGGGTAAAATGCCAGCAGACTGTACGGAATATCCGGGTTCAGTCTTGAAATGAATCGGGCGATTTCAGCCACTTCAGGTTCGTCAACGTATCCCGGAACAAGTAAAGTGCTTGCGATGAGGAAAGGCGGTTCCGGTCTTTTCTCTATCCATCCGGCTAATGTTTGAAAATTTTCAATAGTCTTTTTATTCGTTACGCCGCAAAGGGAATAGTGAATCCTTTCATTCCAGGCCTTGAGATCGAACTTAATGCACCCGCCGGACTTTAAAGATAAATCTGCCATCATTTTTACAAATGGGGGCTGCAATGCTCCGTTTGTTTCCCAGCATATTCTGAGAATGTGGTCATTGGCATTTTTTAAAGCTATTTTTGATGTTTTCACGGCGTGGAGGATCTGGGACGTCGGGTCGCCGCCAAAATAGCATATGCATCGGGTTTTTTTGTTTACGGCCTTTGCAAGCTCTTTTGCCGAGATCTTTATGGAAGAAAATGTCTTTGTCTTATAATGATAATTTTGGCAGTACAAGCAATTAAAAGAGCAAGCATGGTAAAAAACAGCCAGATTCTTATGCCCGTATTCGGGTCCTTTTGAAACTGAATATTTAGGGTAACCACATCCGGTACCTGCAGGACAGACAAAACTACCCACACAGTTTGTGGGAAGGGGATCAAAATAATAACTCAAATTTCCTTCGTGAGGCCTTCCTCCTATAATTTTGGAATTTTTTACTCGCCGGAGCCCACAAAATCCTGTTCCCCCTTCAGGAATTTGGCATTCATGGACGCATAGCCCGCATTGAATACCTTCTGCTTCGCGAGGTGGAGTTTCAGGAAGGCCGTATTTTCTTCGACTTTGTTGATGAACTTTTTTAATTTCCGGCCAAATAACGTCAAAATGCTCCCGGATACATTCTGCACAAAAGCCGATCGTATTTGATATGGTCTTAGAACTATTGTTGCAGTATTTACAAGTTCCCATGGGAATTTGTAATTTTTCCTCTGTGGAGTTTTAAGGTTTATGGTCTCGTAAAAAGTCAGAAACGCAACCTTTTTACGAGAGTGTTTTGCATTTGGTATTTAGTGTTTTGTTATGACACCCTCAAGCACCTCTTAATCTTAATCATAATCTTAATCGTAATCAAATAGGTTCTAATGTTTAAGATTAAGATTATGAGTAAGATTAAGATTAAAGGGCGCTATACAAAACAGTTTCGTAAAAAGGTCGCTTTTCTGACTTTTTACGAAACTATCAATTTTA
>JAUVVS010000125.1 GCA_030604545.1 Deltaproteobacteria bacterium
AAAAAAAATTGGACAACCAACCATTTGCAAATATTAACATGGTGATTTAATTATAAATCTTTTCCTACTCAACCATTTTCCTACTCAACTATTTGACGATGTCTGTACTTTAGAAACAGGCATTACCTTTTCAAATTTTAAACGCTTATGAAAAAATGCCATAACTTTTGAACGTTACCAAAAAATTTATGGTAAGCGCTGCGGGCCATGCGTTTCGGTGATCAGTGACCGATTACCGATCACAGATTACCGATTACTGATCAAGAAGTTACAAAACAACAATCCAAAGGAGTATTAAATTGGAAAAAGACATTCCAGCCTGGGAACGTATGAAATTTAAACAAAATAAAGTCTGGCTGGCCATGGATCAAAATGGAAAACCGATTGAACAAAAAGGAAAGGTATTAATTAAATACCAGCTTGATCAGGATCATGAATACTGGGTTCACAAAAGCGGAGTTAAGCCTATCGACTCGTCACAACCGGAAAAAAAGGGAAGGAAAAAGAAATCACAGAGAAAACAAGAAATAAAAAGCGATCAATTAAAGGAAACAATCTCTCCTGACACCATCTGCATCTTTACAGATGGTGCATCCTCTGGAAATCCAGGTCCGTCTGGAATAGGGATTTTGCTTCGTTTTGGAAAACATGAAAAGGAAATATCAAAATATATAGGCAATGCCACCAATAACATCGCTGAACTTGAAGCGATAAAGACAGGGCTTTTAGAACTAAAAAAGACTAATCTTCCAGTTAGGGTTTTTACTGACAGCAGCTATGCATATGGGATGTTGATCCTCGGATGGAAGCCGAGAAAAAACTTGAAATTAATAAAGTTTATTAAGGATATAATGTTAAAATTTAATAATCTAAAACTTATTAAGGTTAAAGGCCACGGAAATATTGAGGGAAATGAAAGGGCTGATTTTCTTGCAACCTCAGCAATAAAAGGGATGAAATAAGAAAAGCCCTGCACAATTTATACAGGGCTTTTTTTTGGCTAACCAATTTATTCTTTTTCAGCCTCTAGTGTTTCAACCTTTTTTTTGAGTTCATCTATTTCTTCCTCATATTTTTTTGTCTCTTCATCTTTTTTAAAGCTAGTGTCAACTGCTGTATCCTTATCTTTCCAATTATCTTTGAGTTCATCAAAACCAAGGTAAATAGCCAATCCTCCTCCGAGCAGAAACATTACAGGAATAGCGCCAGTCAAAATCTGCAAAAACGGTTTAAACCAAATCGAAAGTCCGATAATACCCAATACGGCTGCAACTGCTCCACCAATTAACGTCTTCATGAAAACATCCTCCTTTATTATGAAATTAACTTTATTAGTTATCTATTAACACTTTATCGAGATCTTTAAATAAACTATCCTCCGGGTTCGGACAAATCTAATACGATAAACATCCTCGATCCAATTATATTTGGAAATATCACAACAAATTTTTTAAGGCAAGCTTAATTTTATCGGTATCATAAAAAGCTGCTTTTTTATACTTTTTTTGAAAACAGCAATTCTTCAGAAAAATTTTATGACAAATTTAACAAATTATTGCAAACAAAATGCTATTCTGTTATTTAAAATTAGACAGGCTTCAGGCTTTACAGGATGAATAGGATATTAAATTTCTTTTGACCTCCCGGCCTTCGGCCCATGGGGGCCAGAAGATTGCTTTTGCGGGCTTTAATATGACGGAATCTAAGATAAAAGGAAGAAAATTTTCAAATAGAGTAAGAAGATGGATTGATACAGCTCTTCAGGGTACACATAATCACTATACCTGCTACCTTCCGGGGAAAATCGGTTTTTTATCATCTGTTATACTTAAACTTTTCTTTTCAGGTATAAAAGTAAACAAAGATCAGTCCCTTATTCTTGAAAAAATCCCTAAAAACACCATCATTGTTTATACGAATAAATTCAAAAGTAATTTTGAATATCTATTTTATTACACCCGCTATAAAATTAACGGCCTTCCGTATCCTGAAATAGGCTTTGACCATAGGATATACATGTGGCAGCCGGTTTCACGAATATTCAAAATTGTTTTGTCCTACCTTGACTACATCTATCATAACAAGACCTTGCCTGATCCTTATAAGAGCGGATATATCAGACAAGAGTTGATTAACGGAAGATCTACATTATTGTCACTCATCGAAAAAAAAGGCTTCTACAGAAGATTTGTTAAAGCAAAAACAGACCCGATCCAATATCTTATCGAAATACAAAAATCGATTGACCGCCCCATTTATATCATCCCTCAGCTTATGTTTTTCAGTAAAAAACCAACTCGAAATATCCCCACTATAATTGACATCCTGTTTGGCACTGAAGGAAAACCGGGGAAAATAAGACGGCTTGTAACTCTGTTTAAGAATCCTGGAAAGGTTTTTGTGGAAATATCAGAACCGATTAATCTTAAAGCCTTTATAGAAATTTTTGAAAACCGGGAACGGAGCATCGAATATTTGTCACTTGTCTTAAGACGAGATCTTTTACTTCAAATGAATCGCCACCGCCATAGCATTACCGGCCCGGTCCTGAAATCAATGGAGGAGTTGAAACAAAGCATCCTTACAAAAGATCGCCTTCAAAGCTTCATGGAACAATATTCAAAAAAGCATGATATCCCCATTCAGCAGACACATAAAAAGGCTGATTCATATCTAGATGAAATTGCGGCCAAATACAATATGAGTATAATAAAGATTATGGCAACTCTGGTAATGTGGATTATTTACACTATGTTTGAAGGTGCTAGCATCGAAAAAGAAGAGCTCAATAGAGTTAAAACCATGTCGCAGAAAGGACCTTTAATCCTTATTCCCAGTCACAAGAGCCATATAGATTACCTGATCCTGTCATATATTTTATTTAACAACAACATGCCGTGTCCCCACATTGCTGCAGGAAAAAATCTTTCCTTCTGGCCGTTGGGCCCGTTATTCAGGTCCGGAGGAGCATTTTTCATAAGAAGAACTTTTAGGGGTGCGGCACTTTATTCAAGAGTTTTTACAGAATATATTTATAAGCTTCTAGAAGAAGGCTTCAACATAGAACTGTTCATCGAGGGCGGCAGAAGTCGAACAGGTAAACTGCTAATGCCCAAACTGGGATTTCTTTCTATCCTTCTTAACGCCTACAAAAACGGAGCCTGTGACGACCTGATATTTGTTCCTATTTTCATAGGATATGATAGGATCCTTGAAGAAAGATCATACCTTCATGAACTGGAAGGGGGGAAAAAGGAAAAAGAAAATTTATCACAAGTCCTAAAAGCAAGAAAATTTTTAAAAAAAAGCTACGGCAGAATATATATAAAGTTCCATGATTCCATCTCTCTTAATGAATTGTTGTCGAAAGATAATACATCGCTTAAAGAAATGACATTAAAAGAGCAAAATGCACTTTGCCGTAACCTTGGCCACAGAATTATTAATGCCATAAATAACGTCACTGTTGTGACCCCCCACGCCCTGGTTGCAAGTGCCATTCTGACCTGTTCCAAAAAAAGGTTTTCTTCAGATCATATGATGTCCCATGTTGAAACGTATCTGAATTATCTATCCTCACAAGGGGCAAGGCTTGCCGATACGCTTCTTCTTGATAGTATGCATGCGGTTGAGCATGTTTTTGATATATATGTTCAAAGGAAATTTATCGAACGTATTTCAAGTAACAAAGGAAGCCCTTCTTCTGAAGCACAATTTCTGGTTAATGAAAACAGGAGGCTAATACTGGAATATTACAAAAACAACTGTATTGCCTTTTTTATTCCGGCTGCCTTTACAGCCCTTACAATCCTTGAAAATGATGCATTCCAGTTTTCAGCTTCTGATCTCCACTCTGGTTATGCTTTCATTCAGGAATTCTTTAAAAACGAATTCGCTTATGACGTTGATAAGACATCTGAATATTTTGTAAGAAAAAGTATAAAGGCATTTATTGACGATGCCATACTAATGCCTCACCCAGTACTTCCGGACACCTATAACTTAACTTCAGCAGGTTTCAGAAAATTAAAAATTTTTTCCCGCTTTTTGAAAACCCCTTTTGAATCATACTGGATCGTTCTCAATTTTTTCATGCGCAACCCTCAAAATCATATTAACACAAAGGATCGTCTGAAAAAAATACAGAGGAGAGGAGATCGCATGTACAAAAGAAAAGAAATCGAACATAAAGAAGCGCTTTCCAAAATCAACTATCAAAATGCCATAGATTATTTTACCACCCACGGCATTAAAGGTTCAGACGATACCGAGAAGATAGAATACTATTCAGAAGCCATTCAAAAATATTTGAGCCATCTGTCATTATAGGTCCAGATCTCGTTAAGTCATCGAGTAGTTGAGTAGTTAACCAGAGACCTTTGAAAAATGCTCAATGACGATGTCTGTACTTTGGAAACAGGCATTACCTTTTCAGATTTTAAACGTTTATGAAAAAATGCCATAACTTTCGAACGTTACCAATCAACGGTGAAAAACATGCCTGAAGCAACGATTTTTAAGGCGATGATATTAGCCGCAGGCTTCGGTACGAGGCTTCTGCCCTTTACTAAAACCACACCCAAGGTTCTATTCCCTATTGCAGGACGTCCTTTGCTCGACATAATTATCCAGAATCTACAAGTTGCCGGCTGCAAATCAATTATTATCAACACCCATCATCTGTATCATAAGATAGACTCCTTTTTAAAAGAGCAAAAATATACGGTTCCCGTCTACACCCGCCATGAACCTGTGATTCTCGGCACAGGAGGAGGTATTAAAAATGTAGCTGACTTCTGGGACGAACACCCCTTTTTGGTCCTAAACAGCGACATCATTACTGATATAGATCTGAGAAAGATTTATGATTATCACCTGCGACATAACTATCCGGCAACATTGGTCCTTCATGACTATCCGCAGTTCAATAATGTATGGGTAAGAAATGAAGATTTTATAACAGGTTTTAACGGCAATGAGGAAAAAGGGTATTCAGACGGCATGAAAAGGCTTGCATTTACCGGTATACACGTCCTTGATCCGGAAATTCTTGATCTTATACCGGATGGTGTGTTTTCAAACATCATCGATATATACGAAACATTGATATCAAACAGTAGAAAAGTAAAGGCATTTATTTCAAAACACCATTACTGGAGAGATATCGGAACGCCGGAAAGCTATATGAATGTGGTTTTTGAAAAAATGGCGCCCGAAGCTTTCAGACAGGCCTGGCCAGAGGCTATATTAGATTGTCGGGACAATAAAATAAAACGCAAAAAGCTTAAAGGAGATGGATCAAGCAGAAACTGGTACCGTCTCACTGCCAAAAACCGCTCACTTGTCATGGTAGATCATTCTATCAGGGCACAAAGTGAAACATCGGAAGTGGACTCATTTGTAGCCATCGGGCGCCACTTATACCAAAAAAAGATATCTGTACCTAAGATTTATCTTTATGACGCCTTTTCAGGGCTGGTTTTCACGGAAGATCTTGGCGATGTAAATCTTCAGACAATTGTTTGCAATTCTAACAACATGGACAAAATTGTCTCCTATTACAAATCCGTTATAAATCTCCTTATTAAGCTATCTGTTTTTGGCGCTGAAGGGTTTAATCCATCCTGGGCATATCAAACCCCATACTATAGCAAAGATCTTGTTCTTGATAAGGAGTGCCGCTATTTTGTTGACGCCTTTTTAAACGGATATTTGAAAATGGATTTGAGTTTTGATAATTATGAAAATGAATTTTTAGTTCTGGCTGATAAAGCACTTGAATCTCCTGTAAACGGATTTATGCACAGGGACTTACAGTCACGAAATATCATGGTTAAAAACGATAAATTTTATTTTATCGATTTTCAGGGGGGGCGCATAGGCCCTATACAGTACGATCTTGCATCCCTTTTAATAGATCCATATGTAGAACTGCCCTACCCTATTCAGGCTCAGCTACTCGATTACTGCATTGAAAGGCTGTCAACTTTTTTAAAAATTGACGAAGATAATTTCCGCTCCTGCTATAAATATTGTTCGATCACCAGAAATCTTCAAATGCTGGGCGCCTTTGGGTTTTTAAGCAACCAAAAAGGGAAACCATTTTTTAAACAATACATCCCGGCAGCCGTAAACACCCTGAAACATAATCTATCCGCTTTTGAAAATACAATATTTCCCGGCTTGAAGTCCGTCGTGGAGAAAATATTTGACAGGATAACAGGATAAACATGATTGAAAATTATTATAAGGGATTTGGATAAAAGGACGTTCCTTTATGACTCAAAAATGGAGGCTACAGATGAACAAAATAAAAATTATGATAAATGGTATTCCCGGCAATATGGCAGTAAATTTGGCAAAACACAC
>JAUVVS010000257.1 GCA_030604545.1 Deltaproteobacteria bacterium
AAAATTACGATGGCTTTTGTTTGTTATATGTTTCCATTCGTGCTGGTGCGCGTAATCGTAATCGCTACCTTTCAACATGCAGTCATTCATGGTCGAACATCTTTTTTTTCTGTTTGATTACGAGCACCGCTATGCTGAGCACGAGCACGATTTTTTTCTGCCACATAACTTTAGTTGACCTTTTCTGCCCCTGAATCCGTCAACCTCTGAACCCTGAACCTTTGAACCCGTGAACGGTTACTACTTTAGCTGTTTGAAAACAAGATCGCTTCAAAGGTAATTCAATTTGAAACTGGAACAAACAACCCTCCGTCTTCCGTCATCTGTCGTCCATTGTCCATCGTCCATCGTCCGTCTTCCGTCCTCCGTCATCTGTCATCCGTCTTTAATACCGACAAAAATGCAGATTGGGGAATCATTACATGACCAACCATCTTCATCCGTTTCTTCCCCTTTCTCTGTTTTTCAAGTAGTTTTCGTTTTCGTGTTATATCACCGCCATAGCATTTTGCAGTGACGTCCTTTCTAAATGCGGAAATCGTCTTGCGGGCGATTATTTTTGCCCCGATAGCTCCTTGGATGGCTATTTTGAACATCTGCCTTGGAATTTCATCGCGCAGTCTTTCGCATGCAAGCTTTGCACGTTCAACAGCCCTGTCTCTGTGAACAAGCTGCGATAGTGCATCCACACGTTCCCCATTTATTAAAATATCCACTTTAACAATATCCGTGTCTCTGAAGTCTATTATCTCATAATCAAATGATCCATATCCCTGGGTTATCGATTTTAGCTTATCATAAAAATCATAAACCACTTCTGCTAGCGGAAGTTCAAATATCATCTCCAGGCGATTATTTGTAAGATACTGATAATTGATATTAAATCCACGCCGGTCAAGACAGAGTTTCATTACCGCTCCCATGTAACGATCAGGTGTTATTATTGTGGCGCGAATGAACGGCTCTTTTGTATGTTCAATTCCGCTTGGATCCGGATATAAAGCTGGATTGTCAATAATTGTTGTCGTACCATCATTCATGATAAGTTCGTATTGTACGGATGGCGCTGTTAGTATTAAGGAAAGATCATATTCACGTTCAAGTCTTTCCTGTACAACCTCGAGATGAAGAAGTCCCAAAAAGCCGCAACGGAAACCAAATCCCAAAGCTATTGAAGAATCCTTTTCATAAAGCAGGGATGCATCATTTAACTTTAACTTTTCAAGGCCAGCAGCCAGCTCCTCGTATCCATCAGAAGCTACAGGGTAGATAGAAGAAAAAACAACCGGTTTAGATTCTTTGAAACCGGGCATGGGAGTTTTGCATGGTCTGTTCTTTAATGTAATCGTATCACCACACTTGGTGTTGCTTACGGTCTTTATACCTGCGATAATATATCCTACCTGGCCGGCTGAAAGTACCTTTTGAGGCACCCTCTTAATCTGAAAGATTCCGACCTCTTCGACTTTATAAGTTGCATTGTTGGACATAAATAGCATTGTATCGCCGGGTTTTATTCTGCCTTGAAAGATTCGGGAATGAACTATAGTGCCGCGGAAGGGATCATAGTGAGAATCAAAGATTAAAGCTTTAAGGGGTGCTTTTGGATCACCTAACGGCGGCGGCAAGTATTTTACAATCCCTTCAAGCACATCCTCGATTCCAATCCATTCTTTAGCCGAAGTAAGAATCGACGTATCCGGATCAAGTCCAAGGTCATTCTCTATCTGTTTTTTTGTCCTTTCAATATCTGCAGATGGTAAATCTATCTTATTGATTACAGGAATAATCTCAAGATCATGTTCCACGGCAAGATAAAGATTGGCAATGGTTTGTGCCTCTACCCCCTGGCTGGCATCTATCAGAAGAAGAGCACCTTCACATGAAGCTAATGCCCTTGAAACTTCATAGGTAAAATCCACATGACCTGGGGTGTCTATTAGGTTTAAAAAATATGTCTGACCATCTGATGTTGTATATGGAAGACCGACCGTCTGGCTCTTAATCGTAATACCCCGTTCCCGCTCAATATCCATGGTGTCGAGGATCTGGTCCTGAAAATCCCGTTCCGATATTATATCGGTTGCCTGGATAAGGCGATCAGACAAGGTGGATTTGCCATGATCAATGTGTGCTATAATGCTGAAGTTGCGTATGTTTTTCATTTTCAAATAAGCTTCGTTCCAAGTTAACCTTCAATTTCACTTTGATATTCGATTCATCACTACTATATTTGCTATTTTATTGTAAGAGCGAGACCTTTGAAAAATGCTCAATTTTGTTCAAGTTCAAGGCAGACGATCCGCCTCAGGCGGATTAACCACAGGAATACATTGAGTATTTTGAGGATAGCGCTAAAGCTTCACTTCGTGCAAAATGTTGAGCCTGACACAGAAATTGGGCAAAAGGGGGCGTTTTGCAAAGGTCTCAGAGCTATTACCTGTTACCTAACTTATAATACATCCTTTAATGTTGCAATAATTTCCCTGCCGAATTCCCTTTTTTGCCAGTTTTTCATTCCTTTTATCGTTTCAAGGCTCTTTTTATCACACGGTTTCTGTGTGGCAATAGACCTTAGAAGCTCCTTATTAAAAAGTAAGGCAGGATCAATTTCAAGCTCTTTGGCCCGTTTATCTCTCCATTCTTTTAGCGTCTTCATCCTTTCTTTGACTCTGTATGTCATCACCGACACCTTCTTGCGCGGATAGACCGGGAGATCTTTTTCAGGTATTTTCATTGCCGTATTTATCGCTTCTACCAGGGCACTGCCGTACATACTGATCTGTCTTTCACTCAAAATTTTTTTACCTTTTAAACTCCGCAAAGTAACAGGCTTTGTCGTTGTAATTTTCATCAATGCGCTGTTTCCAAGTATCTTAAATAGAGGTTTGTCCTTTTTTTCTCCAATTTTCTTTCGAAATTGAAGAAGGGCTTCAAGAACAGCAAGGCTCTGCGAATTGAAATTTCCTGCGCCTCTAAACTTCAGAAATAATGGCTCATCACGGGATAAAACCGGCCTCACTTTACTTAACAAATCGCATTCTTCAAGCACCCATGAGAGACGTCCTTTTTTATCAAGCTCTTTTTCCAGAACTTCAGCCAGGGAGACAAGATAGATCACATCCCTTGCAGCATAATATATCATCTCCTGTAGCAATGGCCTTATGGACCAGTCTTTTTTCTGGTATTTTTTATTCAGACTTATTCTGAAAAAATTTTTTAACACTGCTTCCAGACCAGTTTCCTTAATTCCTAAGAATCTACATGCAAGTTCGGTATCAAAAAGATTGTTTACCTTTATCTTAAAATCCCTGTATAAAGAGCGAATATCGTAGTCGGCTCCGTGAAAAATTTTCTTAATATTTTGATTTGAAAAAAGGGGCTTGATTGAGGACAAATTTCTAATTTGCAAAGGGTCGATTAAAATACTGTTTCTTTTTGTGGCCATCTGAATCAAACATACCTTTTCTTTAAAATGGTACAAGGAGTCTGACTCTAAGTCTACAGCGATAATTTTTTCATTTTCAAGGGATCTTGCAATTTTTTCAAACTCAGAGCCGATCTCTATAAACTGATAGTTTGCTTCCATATATAAATACCTTATGAACGAGCAGGACCCTATACTGTAAGACCTTTTTATATTGTAACCGTTCACCGTTCAGAGGTTCAGGGTTCATGGTTTACGATTTTTTCATATTTTTGCTTTTAATCTCAGTGCAAGCCCTCTAGGCTAATTTTATGGCTCGAATGAATTCTGCATTAGATTCAAAATCAAAG
>JAUVVS010000252.1 GCA_030604545.1 Deltaproteobacteria bacterium
AATAATGCCCTGCGGATGTCCGTCAACCCAAATCCAGAACTTTATGTCGGCTGACCCTTGTCGAGAGGCCAATATACCTGCTACCATCGATAGCGAGGTTGAATCTGCTCTATCCCACTGGCCGGTTCAGATAAGGCTTGTGCCTGCAAAGGCTCCGTTTCTTAAGGGTGCGGATCTTCTTGTACCGGCAGATTGTGTTCCTCTGGCTTTTCCCAATCTTCACAGGGAATTCTTAAAAGGAAAAGCGGTAGCCATGGGCTGTCCTAAATTCGATGATGTTCAGGAGTATATCGACAAATTTACGGAGATCTTCAAAATTGCGGACATCAAGAGCATTACAACTGTTGTAATGGAGGTGCCGTGCTGTTCCGGTCTTCCAATCTTGGTAAAGAAGGGATTGGAAGCATCCGGTAAGAAAATACCCATGGAAGAGGTGGTCATCAGCACAAGGGGTAAAATTTTGGAACGAATTAAAAGTTGACTTGATTTCTCCCATTAAGGCTTATATGATTTGCATAACTACCAGGCCGCTAAAACACCAGGGCACAAAGAGAATTGTATAGCAAGAGATATATATAATTGTAACCGTTCAAGGGTTCAGAGGTTCAAGGTTCGGGGTTTCTATATTCTTTGTGTCTTAGTGTCTCTGTGGCAAATTATTGGGTTAAATCATTGCCAGGCGTACAAAAGAAAATAAAAGAAATTGAATCCCTTTTACCAAAGACATTAGGGATTGACCGTTATAAAATAAAGCGTGAAATCAATAGATTAAGACGGTATAGTATTGATTTCTCATCAGCTGAAAAAACACAAAAAAGACACCGCCACCTTGAAAATTGGCTTCAATCATCCATCAAAAGAAGGTTGTGGCGAAAAGAAAACCTGCCCAAGCCTGCCTATATTGATAGCCTACCCATTACTGCAAAAAAGAACGAAATAATTAATTCTATTTTAAAACACCAGGTGCTCATCATATCGGGCGAGACTGGTTCCGGGAAGACCACCCAGATACCCAAGTTTTGCCTTGCTGCAGGAAGAGGGATAGACGGCAAGATCGGCTGTACACAGCCAAGACGAATCGCTGCCACGACTGTAGCTCACCGTATAGCAGAAGAACTTGGTGAAAAGCTCGGCAGATCAGTTGGCTACAAAATAAGGTTCAAAGACAGAACCAGTCGTGATTCATTTATAAAGATCATGACTGACGGGATTCTTCTCGCTGAAACTCAGAACGATCTTTATTTGAATGAATACGATACAATAATAGTAGATGAGGCACATGAAAGAAGTCTCAATATAGATTTTGTTCTGGGAATCTTAAAGACCCTCATAAAAAAAAGAAAAGATCTTAAACTGATTATAACCTCTGCAACCATAGATACGGAAAAGTTTTCAAAAGCATTTAACAATGCACCTGTAATAGAGGTGTCAGGTCGTATGTATCCGGTTGAGGTGCAATATTTTCCCACGGAATACGAAACAGAAAAAGATGATGAGCAAACCCATGTTGAGTTGGCCCTAAATGCTGTTGATAAGCTTCAAAAGCAAAGTCCTTTCGGTGACATTCTTATTTTCATGCCGACTGAACAGGATATCCGTGAAACCTGTGACATGCTTGAAGGTAAGGGTTACAAAGACACCATTGTTCTTCCTTTATTTGCAAGGCTTTCAGGTTCTGAGCAATCGAGGATTTTTTCACGACCGCCCGGCAGAAAAATTATAGTTTCAACAAACGTTGCCGAGACTTCGATAACAATTCCGGGTATTAAATATGTAATCGATACCGGCCTTGCGCGCATTCCCCGGTATACGCCGAGAACAAGAACCACCTCACTTCCGGTTTCATCCATATCAAGAAGCAGTGCAGACCAGAGAAAAGGCAGGTGCGGAAGGGTGGAAAACGGAATTTGCATACGACTCTTTTCTGAAGAGGATTATGCCTCTCGTCCTTTTTTTACGTTACCGGAGATTTTAAGGGCTAACCTTGCAGAAGTTATCCTAAGGATGATCGACCTAAAATTGGGTGATATATCAGATTTTCCATTTATAGACAGACCTGATCCAAAGAGTGTAAGGGACGGATTTGAACTTCTCTCGGAACTCGGGGCTATTGTCAGAGGACAGGGGGCGGAGGGCAGAGGTCAGAGGTCAGAGGTCAGAGACCAGAGATCAGAGATCAGAGATCAGAGGACGGAGGGCGGATTTTTTATTACTGAAAAGGGAAAGATTATGGCAAAGATGCCGGTTGATCCCAGACTTTCCCGTATGCTCATCGAGGCACAAAAAGAGGGATGTATTAACGAGATCGCTATTATTGCTTCTGTTTTAAGTTTACAGGATCCTCGAGAGAGACCGACGGAAAAATACGAAGAGGCCGATCAAATACACGCAGCCTTCAATGATCCTTCTTCCGATTTTATTACCTTTATTAACATATGGAACAGATATCATGAAACCTGGCGAAAAGAAAAAAGCACGAACAAGATGAAACGATTCTGTAAAGCGAACTTCCTCTCTTTTAAACGTATGAGGGAATGGCGTGATATACATACTCAGATTTCGGATATCCTGAAAGAGTGCGGAATGTGGAATGCTCAATGCAAAACATCTGATGCCTCAAATTCCGAATTGGAATTTAAGAGTCCGGCATATGAAAGAATCCACAAATCGATTTTGAGCGGATTTATATCGAATATCGCCATGAAAAAGGAAAAAAACATATTCACTGCGACAAAAGGAAAAGAGGTAATGATATTTCCGGGGTCCGGTCTTTTTAATAAGGCCGGCAAATGGATAGTTGCCGCGGAAATGGTGAAAACATCAAGACTCTTTGCCAGAACAACGGCAAATATAGCCGGTAGTTGGTTGGAAGATCTGGGAAAAGCACAGTGCAAATATACATATATTCATCCCCATTGGGAAAGGAACAGAGGTGAAGTAATTGCTTTAGAGCAGGTAAGCCTATATGGTCTTATCATCGTTTCCAACAGGCGTGTGTCTTACGGCAGAATTAACCCTGACGAAGCAACGGATATATTTATCCAAGGTGCTCTTGTTGAAGGAGATGTGAAAAGACCGTTTCCATTTATGAAACATAACAAAAAACTTATTGATGAAGTCGAAGACATGGAAAACAGGATCAGAAGAAGAAACATTTTAATCAGTGAGCATGATATGTTTCAATTTTATAAAAATGGGCTTGAGGGAATTTACAACATAAAGTCACTTGAAAAGTATATTAAGAAAAGGGAAGGGGACAACTTCCTGAGGATGAAAAAAGAAGAACTCCTTTTATATTCTCCCGATGCAAAAGAGCTTTCTCTTTTTCCCGATAGTATTGAGCTCGGTAATAGAAGCTTTCAATGTACTTATAATTTTGACCCCGGGAAGGATGACGATGGCCTGACGGTTAAGATACCGTTGTCTCTATCCTCAATGGTTTCCACAGAACCGACGGATTGGCTTGTGCCCGGACTTTTCAGGGAAAAAATTGAAGCACTTATAAAGGGTCTTCCAAAGGCATATAGAAAAAAGCTTGTTCCTATTTCAAATGCCGTAGACACTATAATAAATGAGATTCCTAGAGGAGAAAATTCTCTGATAACGGAGCTCGGCGAATTCATTTACAGACGCTTTGGCATTGATATACCTGCATCGGCATGGCCTCTTGATTCTTTGCCGGATCATCTTAAGATGCGTATATCGATTATAGATCCTAAAGGTGAGGAACTTTGTTGGGGTAGAGGAAAGAATATTCTCAATTTGAATAACATAATTGGAGCCGAACAAGGGGACTCCGATGAATTTGAATCCGCAAGAAAAGAATGGGAAAGAACAGGAATTAGAGAATGGAATTTTGGGGATCTGCCGGAAACCGTTTCCATAAAGGGAAGGGAAGGGGCCCGGTGGGTTCTTTATCCAGGGCTGGAGATTGATGATGGAAGTGTTAGTCTACGCCTTTTTCAACATAGAGACGAAGCCATAGAGTCCCATAAAAAAGGTGTTTCCGCTCTTTTTGAAATCTTTTTTTCAAAAGACCTGAA
>JAUVVS010000083.1 GCA_030604545.1 Deltaproteobacteria bacterium
ATTGAGCATTTTTGGAAAAAGATTCATGAAAAGCTGAACGTTAAAAATTGCAAGCTGTTTGAGGGCGTTAGCCCGAGTTCTTGCAATTTAGAGAAGCTTTTCAGGAATCCCAAAAATGGTCACAGAGAGAGCAAATTGTACTTTTTACGAAACCATCAATATTGACTGCGCTAAAAGCGCATTCCTCAATCCAACAAAAGGCAGAATTAAGGTAGCTGGCTTTCTGGTTTATACAGCCAGCTTATAGTAGAGAAGCCTAAATGTCAATAATAAACGGCCTGTTGAATATACCCCTTTTCTCTTTGTGTATAGCGTTTTTTATTTTAGCTTTTTAAAACAAGTTCTCTTTTTCCCTTGAAAAAATGTTTTATTAGATTATATTATAACTGGTTGTGCTAGGCGGGGAGCTAGCGGTGCCCTTTTCCCGAAATCCGCTTTATGCGGGGCTGAATTCCCTCTAAAGGGTTTAAATACTGAAAATTGACAAGTCATTTTGATCGGCCACTGCGCAACAGACGGTCACGAACCTCGTCAGGTCCGGAAGGAAGCAGCGATAAGTGATGCAGTCTGTGTCGCGGATCGATCCCGGTCATATTTTAGGCTTGTGCTTTTCAGAAATAGATTCGATAGAGGGTGCACAACCGTTTTTATTTTTAAATTAAACAGGATTTACAGGATGAATATGATATTAAAAAAAAGGAAATGCTTACACTATTTAGATAGAATTTCGAATAAAAGCATATGCATAGATACCAGGTTAAGCAGTAACAAATAGCTTACAACTTCTAACCAACCATCCCTTGGACTCTAATTTCAATCATTCAACATCAGGTATCCAGCATCATATAAAACCACACAATACCACCTTGACATCAATACAAATAGTCTTATTTTTTGATCAATATTAGCCATTTCAAAATGAATCTGGAGAAAAAATTGACTAAGAAAAAAATAAATAAAGTTGTTATTGAACCTGAAGGGATAGGTAAGGAAGAAAAAGTATCCAAGAAAAAGGTTTCAGAAAAAAAGGATAAAGTAAAAATCGTTGATCATTTAAAAGAGATGGAAACAAGACTTGAGTCTGTTGAGCAGGAAGCAAAGGAGGCACATGATCGTTTCCTTAGGGTTTCCGCTGAATTCGAAAACTACAAAAAGCGTTCTGCGCGTGAAATGGATGAATTTAGAAAATTTGCCAATGAATCCTTGATAAGGGAGATGCTTACGGTTGTGGACAATCTGGAGCGGGCATTAAATTCGTCAAACAATGACAATCAAACAAATAGTCATATTGCAGAAGGGGTGGACATGACCCTGAAGGAGATACTCAAAGTCTTTGAAAAATTTAATGTAAAGCCGATTGAGGCATTGGGAAAGCCGTTTGATCCTAACTTCCATCAGGCCGCTATGCGAGAAGAAACGAATGAACGCCCTGAAAATACGGTTTTAAATGAACTCGAAAAGGGATATATGATTCATGACAGACTTCTCAGGCCTGCCATGGTGGTTGTTTCAATGCCAAAGGTAAATACTAATGATTGATGATCTCGTAAAAAGTCATAAAAGCAATCTTTTTACAAGAGTGCTAAAACGCTAAACAAAAAAAGTCTAAAAAATGAAAATATAGATTAGCTTATATAAAGGTAAGGAGGAGAACAAATGAGCAAGGTTATAGGAATCGATCTCGGCACAACAAATTCATGCGTGGCTATTATGGAGGGAGGCGATGCAAAAGTGATTACAAACCCCGAAGGGGGGCGTACGACACCTTCCATCGTCGCCGTTTCAGATAGCTCGGAAAGGTTGGTCGGTCAAATTGCAAAACGGCAGGCAATTACAAATCCTGAGCATACGGTTTTCGCGGTAAAAAGGCTTATTGGTCGTAAATATGCATCGCCCGAGGTGCAAAAGGATATCAAAATACTCCCTTATAAGCTGGAACAGGCAAGCAATGGCGATATTCGTATAAACCTTCGTGGAAAGCTTAACAGCCCTGCTGAAATATCATCATTTATTTTAGCAAATATCAAAAAAACCGCCGAAGAATACCTTGGCGAAAAAGTTACGGATGCCGTCATAACCGTACCTGCATATTTTGACGACAGCCAACGGCAGGCAACCAAAGATGCCGGAAAAATTGCAGGGCTTAATGTTTTACGAATTATCAATGAACCGACGGCTGCATCTCTTGCATACGGCCTGGATAAAAAAAGTGAAGAAAAAATTGCTGTTTTCGACCTTGGTGGCGGGACTTTTGATATATCCATACTCGAAATCGGCGAGGGGGTTTTTGAGGTTAAAGCGACCAATGGAGATACCCATCTTGGTGGTGAAGATTTTGTCCTTAGGCTTATTGATTACCTGGCTGATGAATTCAAGAAAGATCAGGGAATTGATATAAGAAATGACAAAATGGCTTTACAAAGGCTTAAAGAGGCTGCGGAGAAGGCAAAGATGGAATTGTCCACTTCAATGGAGACAGATGTGAACCTTCCGTTTATAACTGCTGATTCCAACGGCCCCAAACACCTTAATATAAAGATAACCAGAGCCAAGCTCGAGGCTCTTGTAGTCAATTTACTCGACAAATTGGAAAAACCCTGCCGGATTGCTTTAAAGGATTCAAATTTATCCCCTAACGATATTGATGAAGTTATCCTTGTCGGAGGTATGATACGCATGCCGGCTGTACAGGAACGCGTCAAAAATATTTTTAAAAAAGAGCCCCACAAGGGCGTTAATCCGGATGAAGTTGTTGCAGTCGGCGCTGCCATTCAGGGGGGTGTCCTTAAAGGGGACGTAAAGGATATTCTTCTCCTCGATGTTACACCTCTCTCCCTAGGCATTGAAACCTTGGGTGGTGTTATGACAAGACTGATTGAAAAGAACACAACAATTCCAACCAAAAAAAGCCAGATCTTTTCGACCGCTGCCGACAACCAACCTGCGGTCTCTATTCATGTCCTTCAGGGGGAGCGCGAGATGTCTCAAGGGAATAAGACCCTGGGTCGTTTTGAACTTGTGGGTATACCACCTGCCCAAAGGGGTGTACCACAAATAGAAGTGGCCTTTGATATCGATGCTAATGGCATTGTTAATGTGTCTGCAAAGGATATTGCCACCGGTAGAGAGCAGTCAATCCAGATCACGGCTTCCAGCGGTCTGTCACAAGAAGAGATTGATAATCTGGTAAAAGACGCTGAGCTACATGCTGAAGAAGACAAGAAGAAAAAGGAACTGGTAGACGCTCGTAACACAGCTGATTCTTTAATTTATTCAACTGAAAAATCCATAAAAGATCTTGGCGACAAGGTAGACAGCGCAACAAAGAGCCAGATTGAAGCTGCGATTGCTCCACTTAAAAAAGCCATGGAAGGTGAAGATACGGAAGAAATAAAACGTCTTAGCGAGGAATTAACCCAGGCTTCCCATAAACTTGCAGAGGCCATGTATCAGCAAGCTTCTCAGGCAAGTGGACAACAGGAAGAAGCCGGTGGACCTGGTGCAGAAAGCACGGCTCAGGCGGATCCTTCCCCATCTGAAGAAGACGTTGTTGATGCTGATTTTGAGGAGGTTAAAGACGACCAAAAGTAACATCAAACAATAGCTTGCCTTAAAATCCCGTGTGCATAAAGTGCCGCGGGATTTTTTTATTGCCATATATTGTTCTTTATCAGATAATGGGATACCAGTTATACTTAAAACGGTCTTATTTTGAGCTTTTTTAATTTAATATGTTTTTTATAAGTCTCTTTTAGAAAGGAGCTTTCATATGAATAAGTCTGATCAAAAATTGAAGAAATATGATGTTGTCGCTCGTATGTTTGAACTGATTAATAATCTATCCGAAGACCAACAGTTAATCCTCTTAAAACAAATAGAAGATATGACATTAGAAGGGAAAAGGGGCCATTCCAGAAAACCCTGCTTAATATCAGTAGATTATGCTGTTGAGGATCGCGCCTTTACAAATTACATTCAAGATATAAGTAGTGGCGGTGTGTTCATCGAGACAAGTGAATCCTTTTCCATTGGGCAGGAAGTCACGATGGCTTTTTCCTTTTCCAGCGATCATAGACCTTCTAAATTTACAGGTGAAATTGTCAGGATCAAACCAAATGGAATCGGTGTCAAATTTAAGGATCTAACAAAATACCAAGAAGAAATAATCAAGTCTACGGCAGAGAAAATGAAGGGGATTTAATTTAAGTTCCTTTTAATAGATACTCTTTTTAAATCTTCTATGATTTTAAGGAATGAAATCCGATCAAAAATATATGTTGCTCATTAACAAGATCGAGGAGATTTTTAGGGAAGGCATAACCTTAAGCAGAGATGTTCTCCATTATATCGATTCGACATTTTCAAATCCTTCAATAAAAGAGCTTAAAGAGATAATTTGTGATGAAACCAACTGTGAAAAAGATTCCCTCGTTGAGCTTATCTTTTCCCCGGACGAATCTATTCAGACCCAATTAGAAGATCTTTTGGAAAACCAAAACTATCAAAAGAAAGATGAAAAAAAACTTTTAAATTGTCTTTATTTGAAAAAGCAGCAGGCAACAATACATTTTCCGAATAGCAAAGGCTTGTTGAAACTTACAATGTCGAATTCAGCGGCCGAACAATTCATATCACATCTAAATATTACCAACAAGCTGGATAAGAGACTTCTTGATGCAATACAAATGTATGTTTGTGAAAAATCAAGAAACTATGTAAAGGTTAAAATGAGAAATGCAAGGAAAAGACTCAATGAAAATAAAATAGGTTTCATGTGCGCTTTTTTTAAAAATTTGAAAATTAAGAATAATGGAAACTTAAAATGCCTGGAATATATTTTAGACTTTTTTGATGAACTTCAAGATGACGAAGACATATATTCCGCCCTTATGGATAAAAAAAATTTATATTCCCAAAACTTGCAAAAAGCGGTAAATTATGAGGAGCAGCTGAAGAAAAGCAACATGGAAACAATGATTCTACAGGGGGTTAGAATTCCATTTGTCAGCAAGGAGGATGCACTAAAGAAAATTCAAATCATAGACAGAATCAGTCTTGCTGTTTTTGGTAAAATTGAAGAACCGGTAATCATTTTCGAATAAATAGGAGACTCTTATCATTCATTGTCTATACCAAACGAAAACTGCAACCGACAGGAGGAGAACATGACTGAAAAAGAAAATACCAGCGCCGACAACGTGGCAGATGATATGAAAGACTACAAAAAAACCATTCTACCGGTAAACAAAGGCCGGCTGAAACTTGAAAGAGATTTATACTTTATCGGGGCCACTCAGCGCGGCTATGAAGTAGAATATGATGTAACATACCAGGAAGGTTGTTCGCCCACCGAAACGTTTTTAATGAGCGTTGCCGGATGTCTCTCAATTGATGTGGTGAGCATCCTCAGAAAAATGCGTTGTAATATCACCAAATACGAAACAGAGTTCCAGGGCGAAAGAAAAGCGGACCCGCCGCAGTACTATAAAAGCATGGATATCATGATTCTAATTGCCGGCGAGGGTATAACTCCTAAAAAGCTTGATCGCGCCATTTCCCTATCCCAAAGCAAATATTGTTCGGTCTATCATTCGCTGCGCAAGGATATAGACGTAAACATCTCTTATGAAATAGAGTAACCGCTTAGAAACGACCTTTAGGCAATTAGGTTGTCAATAACAGTGTTGTGGATAAGTATGCTCTTATTACAAAACAACAACTTTTGAACGTTATTAAGGAATAGAATTGCCTTTTGTTGATGTAAAAGATGGTCGGATTTACTACGATGTCCGTGGTGAGGGACGCCCGTTGGTGCTTATTCACGGCGCATGGGCATCTCGACAATGGTGGCGTTGGCAGGTGCCGGCTTTAGCCCGAGACTACAAGGTATTGTCCCTGGATGTCAGGGGACACGGGCAATCCAGCCCTCTTCGAGGGGCTTACTCAGTTGAAGGATTCATAAAAGATTTGAGATCTTTCCTCCAAAAAGTTGAGATTGATGAGGCTGTTTTAATCGGCTGGTCTATGGGTGGAATCATCTCCATGCAATACAGTATGGATTATCCTTCTGAGGTAAAAGCCTTAGTGCTAATAGCCACCCGGGCCCACCGTAATCCTCGTTTGAAGTTAAGGATTCTCTTCCAGTTATTCCAGGCTCGCTTGGGACTTTTGATGGACTTCACCGCACCGCGAAAATATGACAGAACGGCGAAAAAATTTCCTTACGGCTACCAGGATTTGCTCGAAAAACAGGTGAAAGATATGCTGTCATCTAATACACCCGAGGAGGTTTTCGAATGGATAGTGGCCGATCTGACAAATAACCCAAGAGAAAATTTTCTTGACGTCATTAAAAGTGTCTGGAATTGGGAAGCAGGTGAGAAATTGAAGCGGATTAGAATTCCAACCCTCATAATAGTCGGCAAGAATGATAGCCTGACTCCACCCCATTTTTCCCGCCGTATACACGAGACAATACCCTACTCAAAGCTGGTAACGGTGGACAACGCAGGTCACTTTGTTGCTCTAGAGCGCTCCGAACTGGTTAATACGGGAATCCTCAATTTTTTAAAAACAGTGGGGTATTAAAAAGTAGTATCAATTTAGCCTTCCGAAAGTAATTAGAAGTAGTGAGCTTCAAAGGAAGCGGCCCTGTTTTCAAACACTAAAGTGTTACAAAAAGTAGAGTATCCTCAAAGCTTGCTTGCAAGCTTGCCCATGTCAAACGGCTCTTTGTGCACCAGGGCTGAAGAATATGGAAGAAATGGAATGCCCCCCCACTTTTCTTTAAAGCGACGAATATCTGAATGGATGCCCAGGCCGAGGTTGATAGCCTTTTTTCCTTCAGATTGTGACAAATTTACCATTTCTCTGAAAAGAAGATCAGAAGCTCCGGGAACATTTTCTTTTTTTGACCGGAAATTAAAAAGATAAAAAGCATAATCAACAGAACCCATGTCAACGATACTAAAGGCAGCCAGTCTGTTTTCCTTTCTTGTTTCAATAAGCCTGGCGGTCTCGGAATCCTTTAAATAACGGCTAATGTGCTTAAAAATATATATTTGCTCAGGGGTTAGTTTGTGTCCGGCAAGAAAGTCATTTACCAGCCTGCGATGTTCTTTTCCGAATTCTCCATAGGCTACATGAACCTCTCTTTTTGCACGTCGCACCATGTAAGCCACTTCCGGATTGAGACGACCCAAAGGCAGATCAAGCCGATAGTAATTGTCTTCAGGCTGTTTTTCAAAGGTTTTAGGCGGCAACCATATCTTGGGAGCAATTATTGATACTGTAGACGGTTGAAAATGCTTACAGGCAAAGTCATATGTTCCTATGAGATCACCTGGTTTACTCCCCAAGGGGTAGCCAATAAAAATAAGGTGTCTTTTGCGGGAAAAACAAAGAAAGTTGTCTTGAAGATGCGGTTTTGCACCAGAAATTGATTCAACATAGCCGGGAAGGTGTTCAGGCAAATATGCATGCTGATAGACCCATGATCGTTGTTCACTATTGAGCATCCTGCCGTCCGTCTTTTGTTTTGAAGATTTTTTCGATCTCTGCCACCCTTATTCTATCAGTGGTTTTTTCTATTTTAGTTAGAGTTGCGGTGTCCGCTCTATCACCCAAAGTCTCCTGAGCCGCCTTTGAGACTTCTTTCTCAGCTGATTTTAGTTGCTCCAGGAAAGTCATATAGCTTTGACGACTTTGATATGCGTTGATCA
>JAUVVS010000217.1 GCA_030604545.1 Deltaproteobacteria bacterium
ATCTTTTTTCAGGAGCCTGTGGGTGTATGATGTTTCTTCATCTGCATCAATGACAATGCGGGTATAGCTTGGGTTGGACCAGAACCGCAGCCCTTTGATAGTTACATACTTATTTAACTCTTTTTTTCTCTTTTTGATCGGGCTTTTGGCATGAGATGATTTCTTTATGATCTTTGCGATGTTATCTTCTCTGGTACTCTTCCGTTTAGATATAGTCTTTTGCTTCCCTGTTTTCAAAAGGGCCTGTTTTGCCTTTGAGGCCCTGTATCTGTACCTACTTTTTGGATATCGCTTAATAGTGCGTTCAAAGATATCTAACGCCTCTTTTTTATCAGACATTTTAAAAGAACGTTTGTAAAGCTTCCAGAAAAGCTCCCCAGATTTATATAGACCTGCCGCAGCCCATGGATCTGAAGGATTATGTTTGTAAACCGCCTGAAACTTTTCGATACACTTTAACCAGTTGTGTCTGTATTTTTGTCTCTTGGGATTTTTGATGAGTTTATTATAACAAGCCTCGGCTCTAAAATACTTTTGTTTTGCTGTTATAGCTAACGATTTGCCGGGCCATGGGAGCGTTACAATAAAGCAAACGATCAAAAAGAATATGATACTTTTTTTATTCAGCATTTTATGTTGTTCCATAATATCCGGCATCATATGTAACTTCTCAAAAAGTTATGGTACGCGCTGTGCTGGTCGGTGATCAGTAATCGGTAATCAGTAATCGGTAATCGGTCACTGATCACCGAACACCTGATCACTCCAACATTTCAATACCCCGTAAACGAATAAATATGACCATTACTTTTTATGAAGTTACAATCATATAGATACGTCTTTTGCCTTTTCCTGAAGTTCGTTTAGGATATTTAACGCATCAATTGGCGTCATTTTAGTTATATCTATCTTTTGAAGATTTGCTATTACAAAATATTCGGGTCTTTGAAAAAGGTTAAGCTGGACATGACCATTTTTTGAAACTTCTTCACTTTGATCAAGAAAAAAAGAACCATTTAAATTATGTTCCCCTTTTTCTATATTGGAAAGAATTTTTTTGGCACGCCTAATTACTTCATCAGGAATGCCCGCAAGCCGTGCAACTTGTATTCCATAACTCCGATTCGTGCCGCCTTTGACCAGTTTTCGTAAAAAAATTATTTTGTCATTCCATTCATTTACGGCAATATTATAATTTTTTATCCGGGGTTTTATATGTGCAAGTTCTGTTAACTCGTGATAATGGGTGGCAAAAAGGGTTTTAACCCCTCTGCTTTTCAAGTCATGCAAGTGTTCTGCAACCGCCCATGCTATGCTGAGGCCGTCAAAAGTGCTTGTTCCCCTTCCAATTTCGTCCAAAATTATGAGACTTCTTGAACTTGCATTATTCAAGATATTAGCCGTCTCTTCCATTTCCACCATAAAAGTGCTCTGTCCATGGGAAAGATTGTCAAGCGCTCCCACACGCGTAAATATTCTGTCTGTAATACTTATTGAAGCCTTACTTGCCGGAATAAAAGAACCCATCTGGGTCATAATAACGAGAAGCGCCACCTGCCGTAAAACAGTCGATTTTCCCGCCATGTTGGGGCCGGTTATAATAAGTATCTGATTTTCATTATCATCGATCGTAACGGTATTAGGCACAAAACGCTCACCGGTAATCATCTTTTCCACCACCGGATGTCGTCCGTCTTCGATATATATCTTGCCTTCTATATTTATTTCCGGCCTTTTGTAATTATTTTGATCAGCGACTTCAGCCAAGTTTAAAAGACAGTCCAAACAAGCTAAGAATTCTGCGACCTCTTGAATACTTGGATTATTTTGTACAACTTCTCTCCTTATATCATTAAATATCTCATATTCCATGGTCGCCCTTTGCTCTTGTGCGTTTAATACTTTTACCTCAAATGATTTAAGCTCATCAGTAATGTATCGTTCAGCATTTACAAGGGTCTGTTTTCGAACATAGTGTGGGGGAACGGCTTCTATACGGCTTTTTGGGACTTCAATATAGTATCCAAATATCTTATTATACCTTACCTTGAGGGAGTTAATTCCTGTTGCTTCCTTTTCCTTCGCCTCCATCATTGCAAGCCGGCCTTTGCCGTCCCTGCTGATTTTTACCAGTTCTTCAAGTTTTTTGTTGTACTCCGTCTTAATTATCCCTCCCTCGTTGATCGTTGGAGGTGCATCCTCACGTATTGATTCTTCTATGAGCTTTGCCAGATTATAAAGGTGATCAATATTTTTATCCCATTGAAAAAGTGTAGCATTAAGCTGAGATAAATAAGACCAAATTTCAGGAAGTGTATTAAGTGAACGCTTTAGAGCAACAAGATCCCTTGCATTGGACTGTCCCATGGCAATCTTACTTCCGAGCCGTTCAAGATCATAGACCGATTTCAAACTCTCTCTGATACTTCCGGTGAGTTGTATATTATCTTTTGCTTCTTCAACAGCATCTAATCTGAGCTGGATATCCTTAATATTAACAAATGGATATCTTAACCATCTTTTTAACAATCTACCTCCCATGGCGGTGACAGTCCGGTCAATTATTCCAAGTAGCGTTCCTTGTCGTGATCCTGTCCTCAAGTTTTTCATTAGTTCCAGATTCTTGAAACTTATATCATCAACAATAAGATAATCATTTAAAGCATAAGTCTCTATTTTAGTAATATGTTCTAGTTTCTGTTTCTGTGTTTCCCGGACATAAAAAATAAGTGCTCCTGCAGCAATCACACCCGCCTTTAAATTTTCACATCCAAACCCTTCAAGTGAAAGAGTTTGGAATTGATCAATAAGTCTTTCACGTCCTCTGCTATACTCAAAGGCCCTGTCCTCTAAAAAGGTTATTGATTTTTCCGATAGTACTCTCACAATCTGCGAAAAAAACGGATCAATCGGATCCTTTTGGAAAGACTCGGGAAGGAGAACTTCACTGGGCGATATACGAATTGTTTCATCAATAACAGTGTTTAAATCTTCTGACTCGGTTACCCGAAAAGAGCCGGTTGAAATATCAAGGTAAGAAAGTCCTACATTATTATCACTTCGAACAATAGCAAGAACATAATTATCTGTTTTTTCATCTAAAAATTCATTTTCTATTATCATCCCCGGCGTAATAATCCTTACAACATCTCTTTTTACAAGCCCTTTTGCTACAGCCGGGTCTTCTATTTGATCGCATATTGCAACCTTATAGCCATGATCTATAAGGCGTGCAATATAACTCTTCACAGCCCTATGCGGAACGCCGCACATGGGAACCGGGGAGCTGTCTTTTTTATTTCTGGAGGTTAAAGTTATCTCAAGAATCCTGGATGCAATTTCAGCATCTTCAAAGAACATTTCATAAAAATCTCCCATCCGATAAATAAGTATTGCATCAGAATACTCTTTTTTGATGGATAGATACTGCTTTAACATGGGAGTTATTTTTGAAGGATTCATGGGGTAAATAATTGGTTCCGAGTTGCGGGTTAGTCTGATAACAATCGATTGCGTGCATTAGGTCTCACACAAAATTTACTTAACCTTGCACTAGGCACTGGGAGCCTCATCTTCACTTTTTTTTAAATCTTCATTGATTACTTCATTAGAACTACTTTTTATTGACCCCACATCCTTTTCTAAGTCCGATATTATTTCTAGATGTGAATTGATAGTGGAATTTAATCTTCTGATCGTCTTATTCAATTTGAATCGGATAAAAATAAAATAGAAATATCCAATAAGAAGCCCTATAAAAAAACAGGTAAGAAAAAGAACTATATTGGCAATTTCGGGCATCTTATATTCGGCAAACAGAAGGTTTATGACAAGGCTTTGTTCTGCCATAAAAAAAGCTTTATTCTGAAAAATAACTATCCCGACAAATACCAAAATAATGAGCAAGATAACAATTTTAACTTTTTTCATAGATTCCTCCAAGGTTATAGAATTATTTATTTTTCATCTTGTGCAATCATTCCAAATTTATTTTATATCTAATTTTGCAAAGTATGGTTTGAGATTGTTATAGGTGGCTTTCAAATGCTCTGGAATGACACGCACCTCCGCAAAAACTGTCAGTGCGTTTGTATCGCCGAGCCACCGCGGAACAATATGAAAATGAAGATGTTCTTCCACACCTGCACCTGCCACCTTACCAAGGTTTAGCCCAATATTAAATCCATCAGGATGCATTACCTTTTTTAATATACTTACGGATTGCTCAACAGTCCTTAGCAGATTCCCCATTTCATCCTTGCTAAGTTGGTCCAATGTTGAAAAGTGTCTGGTTGGAGCTACCAGAAGATGACCATTAACGTAAGGAAATTTGTTCATAACAACCACGGTAATATCACCCTTGTAAAGGGTCAAATCATCATCTTTTGAAAGGGCATTACAGAATATACAGCCTTCTTTCTTATTATCCAGAATGTATTCAATGCGCCACGGCGCCCATATTGTCTCCATATCAAATCCCCAACGCGGATAGGCCGAAGCTAAATATTTTCATTTTATTTTTATCAGTAAGAAAGAGAAAGTTAAA
>JAUVVS010000012.1 GCA_030604545.1 Deltaproteobacteria bacterium
AACAGCATTGACCATGGCCTCATATATATCTTCTACGGTTTTTATAAAATGAGATTGCCCCAAAATCATGTTTAACTCGTCCGGTTTTTCAATTTTAACTGTTTTGATTTCCATATGCTCCTCCATTAGCAAAGGGGAAAATTACATGTTCTCCGCCACGGAAATAGTCCTGTCACCTAGTATATTCACATAGCCTCCCATTTCATTGTCATACCAGCCATAAATGACAGCCTGTGTTACCGGCACTCTGATAATCATCTCATTCAACGGAGACTTGATACATTTTTCGATTCCCGGCACTCTTTTCAAATCTATGGTTACCTCTGCAGTGCGTCTATGAGTTTCATGGCCTTCAATAATGGCGGCAGCCCTTGGCAGACCTATGATATCTCCGGAAGTATTTTGCTTATCCGTATAATAAAGATATCCATTAGGATCATCAGATGCGGCCTGCTTGTATATGTTGTTGATAAAGTCCCTCCTTATAGGTTCTCCGGTCATTTCATCCTGAAGATTCATTACAAGTATAATCAGGGAGCCCGTATTGGTGGGAATCCTTACCGATTCCGCGATGAATCCTATTTTCTCCATTTCCGGAATCACCAACCTGAGCGTATTGGCAGCACCTGTTGAAGTAAGGATAATGTTGTTCATTATACTCCTGCTTTTTCTCAAATCACCGGCTCCTGATTTTGGAAGCCTATCCAAAACTTGCTGTGACCCTGTAGCCGCATGAACAGTCGCCATGGAAGCAGATAATATCTTTTTAGGACCGAAAAAGTTTATAAGCGGTTTAATCATGTGGGCCAGGCAGGTCGTCGTACAAGATGCATTGGAGATAATTTTATGATGCCTTGGATCATAGTCATTGGCATTTATGCCCATAATTGTCGTAACGGCATCTTCAGGCATGGGCTTTCCCTTGTTCTTGATCTTAAATGGTGCAGAGACGATCACCTTTTCAGCTCCCGAATTAAAATGTCCCCGCAAAGACCCTTTTGGATAATCTGATGGGAGAGTTGGGTCAAGAAATTGGCCTGTCGTATCAATAATCAATTTCACGCCATGTTCCCTCCAGTCAATTTCACTTGGATTTCTTGCAGACCTTAAATATTTGACTTTTATCCCATCAATAGTCATTAAGCCGCTTTTTTCATCCAAATCATGTATAACCGACTCTGATTTATGACCATACAGAAACCCACGAAGTAAGCCGTAGGTTGAATCCCTTTCCACATAATGAGCGATATCTTCCAGGGATGTACCGACTTCGCGACCAATATTTATTATAATTTCATTAAAATATTTACGCCCCACATGGTGCCAGAGAGTAAGCTTGCCGATTCGACCAAGTCCGTTTATTCCCAGCTTTAAACCTCTATCATCAACAGCTTCCATTACCATTCTTTATCCCTCTTATCAATTGACGATTGACGATTGATGATTATCAATTTTGCTCCTGATAGTAAATCTTTAATCACTATTCTTCAATATTCAATCATCAATCGTCTAGGCTTTCTTAACTTTCATCAAGCCCTGATAGATTGATCCTTGATGACCGTCAATACTTAAATAATCTCCGGATCTTATAAGCACATCATTAATATGGCATTCTTTTTTCTTCTCATTACAAACAAGCTCCCCACATCCCACTACACATGTTTTTTCAAGCCTATGTGCTACAACTGCTGCATGGGAAGTTAATCCTCCACGAGCCGTAAGAATACCGTCTGCCGCGTGTATTTCCTTAATATCATCGGGAACGGTATCACTTCTAACAAGAATTAGCGATGTATCACTTTCACGGGCTCTCCATTCATCTATCTCTTCCAAGCTGAATACCGCCCGGCCGCTCATCGCCCCACCGCTTACTCCAATACCATGTCCAATCACTTTTTCATCTGTTATTCCTTCAAGATCAAAAGCAAAGACTGTCTTCCTTTCTCTCATGGTCATGTCCCTAGTTTGGAGCATATATAGATCTTTTGTCGAAGGGCTCTCAAAGGTAAACTCCATTTCCTGGGGGCTCCACCCCTTTTTATAGATTAAATTATTCGCCCAATCTTCCAGGGTTTTATAGATTTCTGGGAAATCGGTTTCAAGGGTAATATATGTCTCCCTCATTTCGATATCTTGCTGAGTTATTGAAATGGGCAATGTATTAACAAGTCCTGACACAACATCTTCACCCTGATTTCCGATGGTAAAATCCCCCCATAATCTTATTGTATCCCTGGACCATTTTGGATCATGGGTAAAAATGACACCGGATCCGGATTCGCGGGAATTATTTCCAAAAACCATCTCTTGAACGGTAACCGCAGTCCCCCAGTCTTCCGATATTCCCAAGATTTGGCGGTAAGTCTTTGCTTTAGATGATTCCCAGGAAGAAATAACATTTTTAATGGTCACATGAAGTTGATCAAAGGGATCTTCCAAGATATAAATTTTTTCATCTCTTATCATATCCTTGTAGGCCAATGCGACTTGTTTCATCTGCTCGCCGGTAAATCCTCTTTTTAACGGGATACCCACTTTTTCCTTGTGTTCTTTTATTATTGCGTCAAAATCATCCCGATTAAGGCCATATGCCATACCGTAACCTTGCAGAAACCGGCGATAGCAATCCCATGCAAACCATTTATTGCCCGTGCGTGCGGCAAGGCCTTCTGCTATTTCCTCGTTTATTCCAACATTAAGAAAACTATCCATCATTCCCGGTTGTGAAATAGAAGCTCCGCTTCTAACAGAAAAGAGTAAGGGATTTTTCGGATCACCAAAGGACTTGTCCGTAATCTTTTCCATAACAGATACATGGTGGGTAATCTGTTCCTTGAAATTCTGTGCTGCCGGCGGATAGCCGTCGATTATTTCTCTGCAACGAAACACTTCGGTTGTAATGATGAAACCAGGAGGAACCGGGAAGCCTAAATTCCTAAGCTTAACCAAGTTGAGCCCTTTATTCCCAAGATAAATTATTCCGGCAACTCTGTTGTTTGGATTAATTAAGTACGTCATTGCACGCTGTGGATCATAGTTAAAAAGTAAGTGAAGTTTATCTTTAGAGAGTTTATCGGTTTGATGAAAAAGGGTGTTGAGTATTCGGCTTAAAAATAGATCTAACTGCTGAAGCCCTAAAGAAAGTGCTATCCTGTCACGGAAAAAAATCTCCGAAACTCTGTGTTTCAGCTTCTCATGATCATCCATACCCTTCTTGGGAAGATATTTTTCTAAAATCTGGTCAACGGCAATTTGAGATAGAATCCTTGTCAGGTTCTGCCCGTGAACATTGTTAAAATAGTCGTTTATAATATTTTTTACAGCCTGGACAAATCCTTTAAAAATATCAAGGTACTGGGTAAGGGTAAATTCCTTTACCTCAAGTGAATGGGCTAATAGATCAAGTTGAGGTTCTATTTCAGCAGATGAAATTCCTTTTAATTTCAACGCTTTGTCAAACAGCATTACAAGGTCGAAAATCTGGTAAAAGGTAGCTTTTGTGATCAGATTAAGATCAATGTTTCTGATAAGCTCCTCAAAAAGAACATTAACAAGTGATTCTATTCTAAACGTAAGTCCAAGGGCATCAAATTTTATTTCGTGGTAGCTTCCATACATGGAGGGTATATCCACGGTAAAATGCCTTTTCTGATAAATATCTTCCCTAATTTCATATGACTGTGGCGACAAAACTATTTTTTTTAACAATTCAAGGTAATTGAGCAACTCAAATGTTTTTATCTTTAAATCGGGTTCATTAAGGGCATTCTTCAGTTTAATTAAATCAGGGAAGGCCTCGCTCGAAAGCTGAGCAATATAACTGTCCATTTCTATGAAATCGAGGTTGTATTTATGATGCAGAAGTTTGTAAAAGGATGCAGCCAGTTTTACTCTTTCCAGATCTTCATCTGATACTCCTGAAATATCTTCAAGGAGGTTTTTGAGTTTCTCTTCATTCACATCAAGGAAATCATGAGGCAAAGAAAGTCCTTTTCCCTTAAGGCGTGACATTACCCTATAAACGCCATCTATATATGGCCCTCTAACATCAATTTGATCGTAGATACTGGGTGGAACAAAAGGCTCAACAAGGCTCTTTTCCCTGGTTTCCCAAAAATTAAGGACCGCTTCCATAAAGTCGATTATCCGGTTGCTGCTTTCAACATGACTTTGTTTGCGCAAAAAATGGATTAATATATCTCTACGATGAATTACCTCATCAATATCTGTTGATATATCCCTTAGTTTCCCTTCGGCACCTATATCATTAAAAAAAGCCGGGAAGAGCCTGGTAAGTTGCTTGGCAAGGTTATATACAGGCTCGATGTCACTGTTTAAAAACTTGGTAATATCGCGAGGGAAAAGGTCGGTATCTTTGATAAAAACACCGCATAAAGAAATATGGATAATAAGACATGAGAGAAGCTTGGTCGACCATTTGGGGTTAAGTTCAATAAGCTCAAGCCACGTCCTTATATTTTGAATATGAGCGGTGTTGACTTTGACTTGCCAGTCGTTTCCAACACCGCTTAACATGGGGGACTGAAAACCCAAATCAATAACCGATTCGATAAAAAAATTTATTTGATCACTTTCGTCGGTTTTATAAACACCCCGTCCCATATTGAGCACACAGTTTAAAGCCGTAGCAGGAAATTCGTTTGTTCGGGCTTTTAAAATGGAAAAGGTTTTCCGGATCAGTTTATTGACATTCCAGTATTTTTCATGGTCGATTAACCATCCCAATGTTCTGTTGATGTCCCTTAATGTTTCTTCATGTATCATTGATAGTCCGGAAATATTCATTATATGAAAAAGAAGTATCAGTTTCCACTCGTTGCTTTTGCTCTCTTTAGTTCCTGCATTCAATAGCCTCTGAGGAATATTCCTGTATATTTCTACAAATTGATTGTACCCTGGAAGTTGTAAGAGTCTTTTTAAGACGTCTTCAGATTCGATGTTTTCAATGTGAGCGATATCCTCAAGTTTAGTATGCCATTTATGGAGTTGCTTATGGGATATATCCTTAAAAAAATCAGCTATTTGTCCCAGACCATCCTTTTCTTCCACTTCGCTGTTAAACCAGGCCTTTGGGTCTTTCTCACTAAGCCAGTAAGAATATGTATGCTGAAAATACTTTAAAAGCAGTAAGTTAATCACCTTAAAATCACCAGAAAATTCATCTGTATGGTTTAAAAGTATTTCTGCCAGTCTTTTTATCTGATAGAAACTCTTAACAAACAGAAAGAAATGTTCATCCTCATAATTTCTGATAAGATTAAAGGAGCCATTGAGCATCGGTGTAAATTTTTTGAGGTCGGAACCGGAATCCTTTATAACTTTTTGAAGAAACAAAAGCAGGTTGTCTGCGGCTTCAATTTTAACCCCCATATCATTGCTTAATTCAATGGCCTCACTAAAGATGTTCACAAAAAGATCAGCCGCATCATGCCCTTTTGGATGATTTTTAAGAAGATGAAAATAATCCAGAGAATAACTCCTTGCTTCTATGACTATATATTGCCAATTTTTATAGGGGTGTGAAAGTTCTTTCAGGAATATGTTCAATCCTTCCATTAGCCCATAATACTTGGACATAACTTCCTGAAGGATTGAATATTTGGCGTCTATATCTACCTCAACGTGATAGCTCGCCAGATTTATTTCAAGTGCTTGTGACTTTATCATCAAAATCTCCTATAATGATAAACTGGAATATTCTTAGCACCTCAGTTAAATATTTACAATTTTAACGTTGAAACTAAACATTTCATATTATCCCGGCTTCTTAAGTACATATACTATTGACGGTTTCGTAAAAAGTAAAAAATTTTCTTTTACGAACGTTTTAAGTTTAAGGTTTTAAGTTTTAAGTATCTGTAAATAATTGTAATAACATAACTTCAAACCTAACACTTAAAACCTAAAACGTGATGAATTCGACTTTTTACGAATTCATCATTAATTGTACATATATATTCCAATAGTGTCAATTTTTTACTGTAAATGAAGGAACTGTTCCGAATCTTTCACGAAGAATTTTCTAAAAACAACCGCATCAATACTTGACTTTACTTAAAAACAGGTTATCATAATTCAAAGGTCTCTAAATAAAGGCTCGTCTTTACTGGCGGGCGGGTTTCGTTCTAAAGGGAATATCCATTTGTCAAAAGTGGCAGCCCGAAGTTTGGAACCATGAGAATTTTTTGAAAGGAGGGTGTCACTATGGCTAGTGGAATTGTAAAATGGTTTAGCGACAAAAAAGGCTATGGTTTTATTGAACAAGAAGATGGACCGGATGTATTCGTTCATCATTCAGGAATCAATGAGACCGGTTTCAAGTCTCTTAATGAAGGCGACCGGGTTACCTTTGACATAGAGCAAGGGCAAAAAGGTCCTTCAGCAGTAAATGTCACAAGAACTTAGCTCGTTGTTTTAACCAGAAAAAGGGCACTTCATCGAATTATAATGGAGTGCCCTTTTTGATAGGACTCTTTGCTCCAAAGCTGCAAAACCATCATGAAGGAAAGAGTGTAGATAGCATGCATCATCTTTTAATTACCATTGAAGCGGTCCTGTTTTCAAACAGCTAAAATGTTACCTTTCATCTTTTGAATCTCTTCCTCTCTTAAAGCGCGCTTAAACAATTTCTCAGTCACGGTTAATGGTAAATTGTCTCTAAATTCAATATATTTGGGGACGGCATAAGCAGCCAATCTTTCCCGACAGTAGTCGATGATTTCTTGAGGTTCTATCTTTCCCTTATAATCATCTTTCAATCTAACAAAAGCTTTTATTCTTTCGCTGCCCGGTCTTTTAGGATCAGGAATACCAATTGTCACCGCCCCTGCTACTGCCGGATGTTTAAACAAAAGATCGTCGATTTCTATGGAATAGACTTTCATCCCGGAAATATTGATCATATCCTTGATTCGATCTACCACAATAAAATAACCATTTTCATCCATCTTACAAAGATCACCGGTTCTCAACCAACCGCCTTCTTCGAGGCCGGAACCAGACTCTGGCCAGTAGCCTTTCATCGCTTGAGGGCCCCTTAACCAAAGTTCACCGACGTCGCCAAAAGGAACCTCTTTTTCTGTCTCGGGATCAACCAATTTTACCTCAGTATCGGGTACGGGTATTCCAATGCCGGGTGTGGTCGAAGTTGCAAAGCGTGTGACTTTCGAAAAAGCGCTAATATTAATATGGCTGATACATTCAGTAAGACCATATCCTTCCGAGATTGGCATCTTAATTTTTTCCTCAATTTTTCTAGCTATTTCCGTGGGAAGAGGGGCGGCTGCTGAGACAATCATCACCGGCATTCTCTTAATTTCTATTCCTGATTGGGCTAAATTTAATATTTGAGTGGGAACCATACATATCAAAAATGGACGATATTCATTCATCAATTGAGCAATCATTTCCGTATCCCTTGGATCAGGAACTAAAAACACTTTTAGGCCCCAATAGATGCCAGACTGCATCAAATAATGCCCATAGGCATGAAAAATTGGAATGGGTAATAAAATAGAAGCTCTCCCTCTATAGGCGGGAAGAGGGGCCATCATCCAGGGAAGTCCCTGAAGTATACTTGCCAGCCTCTGAAAGTGGGTTATCATTACTCCCTTTGGTATACCAGTGGATCCGCCGGTAAAAGCAAGAACAGCAAGATCTTCCGTTGGATTAATTTCAACCTCCGGAGCTTTAGGTTCATGATCTGAAATCAATTTTCTTAAACTGTACGTACCTTTTATTTCTTTTATTTCTTCCGATTCAGCAGGAGAATAATCTTTAGCCGAAGTAACAATAATATTTTTAAGCCCACTTTTGTCTTTAACTGAATTAACAAGGTCTAAGTACATATCAAGACAGATTATTGTTTCAGCTCCTGATTCTCTTGCCTGGCGTATTAACTCGGGTGCCTTTAAGAGCGGACTACTGGGAACAAGGGCGGCTCCTGTTTTGAGAACGGCAAAATCACTAATCATGAACTGAGGACAAGTGGGGAGAAAGACGACTACTTTGTCTCTCTTTTTGATGCCAAGATTCATCAAGGCATTTGCCAGTGAATCCACCTGCTGTTTTAGCTTTCGATACCTCATTCTATTCCCTAAATAATAATAAGCATCCTTTCCAGGGAATTTTTCCGCTGTTTCATCTAAAATTGAGAATAACGGCTTTTGGGGATAATCAATAGTAGTTTTAAGTTTAAATGCTCCTACCTTATAGCTCTTTAGCCAGGGTTTATCAGCATATAACGCCATTACTTTTCACCCCCGTAAATTTGTCCGATTACTTCTTCCAGTCCTAGTTCTCTCAGTTTCTCCGGAGTTGGTTTGCCCGTAGTTTTATCCCAGCCTCGGAATTCATAGTAATGATCCAAGAAGACTTCTAAATTATTGACATGGCCTTTAGCCGGTCCTTCAGGTAGCGGGTCTTCCAATAATCTCTTGGGCAAGGTATCGTCAGCCCGAGTGAGTCCTTCTCTTATATTGAAGACCCTTTCCAGATTGTAGGTTCTTTCACCAATTTTCCTGAATTCCTCAACCCCAAATTGCCGGCCGGTAACGGCCGCAATTATCTCGCAAATCTCTTGGGCATCTGAAGCCATTCCCATGAATTTACAAGATCCAACGGCATCAAAAACCGTCAAGGCATCTTCTAAATCTTTGACTACCTTCGTTTCCTCAGGATTTTCCTTGAGAGGATCTTCGATTTCACTATCTTCTATCACCAAAAAAGGGCTGGCAAGAAAAGTTGGGCCTTGGACATAGCCGGTGATATGGTCCCCGCCTCGGTTGGCGGTAGCAAAGGCAAGACCCGTAATCTTTGCTGCCCTTGAATCATAGGCCGGCAGTTCGAGCCCTTTCACATGCATGGCAAATCTCTCTGAGTCTTGACCCAATCTTTGCGCCATTATCCTTGTTCCCTCGGCCAGGAGATCTCCCACACCTTCCCTTTTGGCAATTTTGTGAACAAGCTCTATGATCATTTCGGAATCGCCAAAGCTTATTTCCAACCCTCCGGCATCTTCTTTTGTGAGAATTCCCCTTTCAAAGCATTCCATGGTGAAGGCAATGGTGCTGCCGCATGAAATAGTATCCAAACCATAATTATTGCAGAGATAGTTAGCCATGGTAATTGACTCTAAATCTGAATTGTCACACATCGCCCCGAAGATTGCCACTGTTTCATATTCCGGACCCTCGCCTTTTTGTCCCCTATAAGGGCCTTTATTTATTTCCGTATCCCGACCACATTTAATTGAACAGGCATAGCAACCAACCTCCCGCACAAGGACCTTTTCATTCAAGGCCTCTCCATTTATCTCCTCGGCAAAGGAGCAGACTCCGGTTTGCCAGTTTCTGGTGGGCAAGCCTCCGCAGACGTTGACTATATCTAAAACCAAAGTTGTCCCATACCCTTGTAAGCCTGCACCAAAGATACTCTCACCAAGAAGTTCATATTGCTTTTGAGACACTTCTTGAAATGCTTTTTTATCAGCAATTCTGATTTCTTTTGTTCCTTTTACCGCAATAGCCTTCAATTTTTTGGACCCCATTACAGCCCCCAACCCACATCGACCAGCTGTTCTATGAAGGTCATTCATGATTGCAGCATATTTGACCAGATTTTCTCCAGCTATTCCTATACCGGCAACATTGAATTTCTCGCCTAATGTTTTTTTGAGCATCATAGTGGTTTCTGAAACACTCTTTCCCCAAAAATCAACGGCATCGCGAAGCTCGGCTTTTCCATCATCAATTACAAGACAAGTCGGCTTTTTTGAAATGCCTTCAAATATAATTCCATCAAAACCTGAATGTTTAAGGTCGACCCCCCACCGACCGCCGGAATTGGACTGAGCCCATATATTGGTCAAAGGTGATTTAGCAACGACACTGTACCGGGCAGCACTAGGAGAAGGGGTTCCGGTTAAAAGACCGGACATAAAGATAAGTTTATTTTCCGGCCCTAAAGGGTCTATTCCCGGTTTAACTTCATCAAATAAATATTTCCCAGCTATTCCCCTCCCGCCTAAAAACTTCTTTGCTATTTCTTCAGGAATCTCTTCTTCGGAGATTTTCCGCTCCGCTAAATTCACCCTCAAGATCTTTCCCATCAATCCAAACATTTTGTTACCTCCGACACAGAAAACTCAAATACAAAAATCGGTTTTTAATTCTTTAAGGAAGGCTTTGAACGACCGGAGCTCCTCTGATTCCAACTCATCTGGAAACTTATCGCTCACTTCCCCCGCTATATCTACCAATCTGATGGCTGCTTGTGCGGCCGCCGCTAATTTTGCAGCTTTTTTGAAATTAAAAGGCACCAATTTTAGTCTGTTGGTGGCCATCTCCTTAACTACGTTTAGTTCCTTTTTTAATACTCTTTTCCATCTTTCATACTTAGCTTCAAGAACATAGTCTCCGTTTCTTCCTATTTCACTGGGAACGATTTTAGCTGAGCGACATTCACCATGCCATAAATCCAATAGAATGAAAATATCGTCATCTAATTCGGCTTCCGGATCAGCCTTAAAAACCAGAGTAACTGATCCTTCCCAGGTTCTAGCAACTTCTTTGTATCGGTCATCTGCTTGAACCATTTTTTCAAATTCAGAAGCCCACTCCGGAGTAAGCACAATGTAAGGTTTTGATTCTGATTTATTTCTTTCTTCCACTAATTTGGCATAGTTTTCATCCCACTCTTTCGTGCCGACCTTATACATAATTTAGTCTCCTCACATGTTAAGATTAAAAAGATGGGGAAAAGGAGAGATTCACTTCTATCCTCCTGCTAAAGGAGGGAAAAGTGCCACTTCATCTTCATCTTTCAATTCAGTATCCAAACGATTCGTTAAAGAGTTGTAATGGCGGCCGTTTACTAAAATCTTGATTTGGCTACTTACCTCTTGAGTTTTTGGATCAAAGATCGCATCCTTGAAGTCTTGACCATATATTTCGGATAAATCCTTTAACACATCATTAATTGTGGCATTTTCTGCCTCCATTTCCAACACGGCTTTGCCACCCATTGCTTTTTTCAAAGTGAGATATCCTTTTACCTTGATCTTCATTACACAACTCTTTCTTTTTTTAAAATATTGAAAGGAATATCGAAAATTGAAGCTCTCTGCAGTTCCGCTTTAGCCTCGTTTACACTATTTAGTGTCTGAACGAAAACCCTCAATTTTTGAATTTTGAAATTCGAAATCCGAATTACGAAATCCGAAACAAACTCTAAATTCGAATGTTCAAATGCTCTAAACAACCGAATACCGAGGCTTTTGTTTTGAACTTAAAAAATTTGATATTCGATATTGTTTCGAGTTTCGAATTTCGATATTCGGATTTTGTCTGAACATGACTTTTCGTTCAGACACTATTTATATAGAAAAAGTCTCCAGAAATCAAGTTAGTATCTTATAAATATATTTTAAATCCTCTTTGGATCCTTTGAATATTAGAGAAAATTTTTTGAGAATTACTGTCTCCTTGACGTTTCTCTTAAATTTCTATAAAGAGAAAGGAGTACCGACAAGCATTTTTAACCAGTGTCCATCAGGAAATGGGAGATAAACGCAATGAAAGCATGGAAAACTTATCTCAATGAACACAAAGACCAATTTGTCAACGAACTGCTGGAATTTATACGCATTCCCAGCATTTCCAGTTTGCCTGATCATATGCTTCATGTTCAGCAGGCAGCAGAATGGGTCAAGAACAGATTGAAATCGGCCGGGATTGAATCAGTTAAAATCATGCCTACAGGCGGTCATCCAGTGGTTTACGGAGACTGGCTTCACGCAGATGGCAAACCGACAATTTTGATTTACGGCCATTTCGATATCCAACCTGTTGACCCCCTGGATTTGTGGGACAATCCGCCTTTTGAGCCGATAATAAAGGACGGCCGCATCTACGCGCGGGGGGCGACTGATGACAAAGGAAATCTATTTATTCCGATCATTGTTACAGAGGCTATGCTAAGAACCGAGGAAAAATTACCGGTCAACCTCAAGTTTCTCTTCGAAGGTCAGGAAGAGATCGGAAGTCCCCAGTTGCAAGATTTTATAGCAGCCAACAAAGACTTACTTGCATGCGATCTGGTTTTGAGTGCCGATGGTGGTCAGTGGGATGAGAATCAGCCGGCCCTGGTTCTGGGCACCAGAGGAATGGCTTCATTATACATAGACGTGCAAGGGCCGGATCATGACCTTCACTCCGGAACTTACGGCGGTACCATTGCCAACCCAATTCACGCTCTCGTCCAAATCCTGGACTCAATGCACGATCATAATGGACGAGTCACTGTGGACGGATTCTATGACGACGTCCGGCCATTGACCGATGAAGAGCGAACCCAGTTTGGCTGGGTACCCTTTGACAAGGCCGAATACCTGAGTGAGACTGGTTCAACCGGCATTTTTGGAGAGCCGGGATTCAATACTTATGAGCGAGCATGGGCCCGTCCAACCGTGGAAGTAAATGGCATATATGGAGGCTTTCAAGGTGAGGGAGTGAAAACGGTCCTTCCCAGCACGGCTCATGCCAAGATATCTTGCCGACTCGTGGCCGACCAGGATCCAGCCAAAATCGCCGATCTGATTAAAACACATGTGTACAAAGTGGCACTGCCTGATGTCAAGGTGAGAGTCACCAAAGGTGAGGGCGGGGCGATCCCATATCTGGTCCCAGTCTCTGACCGCGGCATGCGCATCGCAGCCTCGGTCCTTCACGATCTATACGGCAAAGAGCCTTATCAAATCCGCATGGGCGGAACCATTCCGGTAAACGCTCTATTTCTCCAGCATCTTCAGGTTTATACTATCGTTTTCGCCTTTGGCCTTCATGACGAGTGCCAGCACTCGCCAAATGAGTTCTTTCGGTTGTCCAGCTACGAACGTGGTCAAAAGGCCTACGGAATGCTCCTGAATCGGCTGGGAGAAGAATTATCTTCCTGATTTATGATTGTCGATTTATGATTGTCGATTGAAGGAACTGCGCTAATAGGCTCATCTTTCGTAATACCTTTGCTGCTTGTTCCAGTTTCAAGTTTCAAGTTTCCATTTTCAAATTGAATTGCCTTTTAAGCTTATTTGTACCAATTAGTTTCAAAAGCTAAAATGTTACAAAATAGAATATTTATGGTTGATGCTATCACCGACCAGAATTATCTAAAGGGTTTCTTTCTCGTTTCTTTTGCGGCAACGATGTGGTCATTTGGTGCTTTGATCGTCCGTTACATGGTGGATGCTCAAATTTATCAATGGCAATATTTGTTTTTCAGAGGCCTTATGATCGCAACAGTGCTGTTGATTTACCTCATGGCAAGAAAAGGTATTGCCTTTGTAATCGATTTCAAAAATATCGGCCTTTCTGGCCTGATTGGGGCCTGTGGGCTTGTGGCTGCGTTTAGCGGTTTTATCTGGTCGATCACATTAACAACGGCGGCAAACACCCTCTTCATGCTGGCTGTTACACCTTTCATTGCTGCCATTTTGGGTATTATATTGTTGCAAGAAAAGATTCGTTCCATGACTTGGGTGGCTATGGTGATCGCGCTAGTCGGTGTTCTTGTTATGGTCACAGAAGGATTGGAGACGGGCAATCTCCTTGGCAACCTTGTTGCGCTGGTGTCTGCAATAGGCTTTGCCGTCTTCTCGGTGAGTCTACGGTGGCGAAAGGAAACACCACAATTCACAACTGTTGCTCTTGCGGGAGTCATTTGTGCCCTGTTTACTATGTTGATACTCTTTTTTAATAACAACACTCCGGCTATGCCGCTTCGCAACGTGTATCTCAGCATTTTGCATGGTACTATTGTGGGACTCGGATTAATTTTATTTTCCATGGGCGCAAGGTTTCTGCAGGCCGCGGAACTGACTTTATTGTCATTGATTGAAGTTGTTTGCGGTGTTCTCTGGGTATACCTTCCAATCTTTGGTATAAACGAAGTGCCCAGTATCTTGACTATCGTCGGAGGGATCATCATGTTGTGTGCCATTGTTCTCGACGGTATGGGTGCAAGGCAACAGAAACAGATGATAGGAGTGACCTAGGCTAAACTTTATGGCTTATCTGTAAGACTTATTATTCCTCAGCTTTTTTAGGGGTAGTAAGAAAAATTTCAATGGCCCGATTTCTTGGGCTAATCTTTTTTTTGCTATCCGTATATATCGGCCTGTAATGAGCAACGCCCACGGCAACAATCCTACCGGGATCTATCCCGTAACCCCACTGCAAAATATGAGCAATAGCGGTAGCCCGAGCCGTGGATAATTCCCAGTTACTGTAATATATTTTTGAAAGTTCCTTTCCTGGCGGAAGCTTGTCGCAGTGTCCGACAATATTGATTTCTTTATCCTTAGCCTCTTTAAGTATTGGTGCAATCCGGGCAAGAATTTTCCTTCCTTCTTTGGTCACCTTGGCTGAGCCGGATTTAAATATAATCGTATTCACCAGATTGGCTTTTAGTTTTTCCTCTAATGCAGAGATCTGATCTGTATTAGCATCAATTTCTTCCTTGAGTTCCTCTATTGTGGTTTGTGATTCTTCTTTGAAATCAGCAATCATAGTTTGCGATACTTCTATTTGGCTTTCATTTTGACTGGTCAACTCTATATTTTCCTTCTGAAGTTCATCAACCTCTGC
>JAUVVS010000075.1 GCA_030604545.1 Deltaproteobacteria bacterium
CCGCAGGAGCGCACCATCCATGAATCTGTCTCCGGATTTCCAACGCGGCGTGAAGGGAGCAAAACCATACCAACTGTGGATCAAACCTGATAAAAAGCTTTCTTTGCATGATGTTATGAATATTATGCGCGACCATACGCATATAGGCTGGAACTTAAGGGGGAATCTATGAGAAAACGCAAATCTCCCTTGACTCATTCCGGCCATAGGGTGATATAATGAAACGACAGCGTCGCTTTGCTCTAACTAGTGGCCGGATAACTCCGGAATCGGTGGCCGGATTAACTGGAATATGCACATGAAAACAATACTACAAACCAAGGAGAAAATATCAAAAAAGATGGCGATAGATAAAATTGTATCGCATACTCTCTACGGAGATCATCATCATCAACCACGGCCGAGAAACAAGAACGAAGCTGAGATATTTTTTCGGAAAGTAGGCATAGACCCGCAAGCACTAATCAAGTCAATGCGAGATCCAAGTGAAAACTTACCATATTTTGAAAATCTTATTGGTTCGACATGGGAAATATCTGGTGGAAAGGCACAAGTCCTTAACGATGCAGGTGAAGTAGAGACATCCGTTGAAGGCCCTGGTCAGATTTCATTGAACTCATGTCAATCGAATTTTGAGACATCTGTAAAAGCGAGAGACCGGGCAATTCGAAATTCAAGCTATAGATTGCTATATGAATGCCTTACTTTTGGATTCGCAAGTATTGAGGCATATTTTTATTCTTCTGCTGGTCGCTGGAATCGAAAGAATCCAGAAAACCGACTGATTGACAATAAGTCTAACAAAGTTCCACTAGAAACAAAAATTATTGAATGGATACCAGTTATGAGCGGAGGAAGATCTTTCGATCGAACGAATCGACAATGGAGTGATTTTAAAACACTTAAACGAATACGAGATCGTAATGCAATGCACCCAAGCGGTAGTGGGCAAGGTATGACATATAAAAAAATCGCTGATCAGCTAAACTCATTCAGGCACGGGATTGCACACTTACTCGTGAACCTTCACTTATTATTGAATACTGCTGTTCCAGCAGTCATACTTAACGCTATTTACCATCCCGACGGTGAAGTAGTGAGTGTAGAAGATTTAAGCTAACGCTTGAGCTCAGCGGTTGGGGCACGCGCCATTTCGGCGCGGGTCACAATCCGCTGTAGCGAATTGTTATCGGTTTTTTTTAAAAATGACTACATGCATCTAAATCAACCTCTATAGGCCACATTTTATATTCATAGCCGGGGCAACCTGTTACGGTTTTAGTTGATTTCACACTTTTTATTAAATCTTTTATTTCTTTATTATCGTGGACTTTGTTTTTGACCTCAGGGGAAGGGTATATAATTATAGCTAACCACGCATCAAGGGGAAGAAAGTATTCAGGTTTCTTTCCTTGTATATTATTGTAAAAATCTAATAGTTCCTTGTCTGTTGTCTCCTTAGGGTAGGTAGAAAAGGGGACGGGCCATGCTAAATTATAGATATCATGAAAGATGCTTCAGAATATGGGCTGATTTTTAGTCTTAAAGCTCCTTTTTGGGCACCAAAGCAGGCTCATCACGATAATCCGTACTTTTAGCCGAAAACTGCAAAGACTCCAAAAATGCCATCTGATGATTTGCTTAAACGCACACTAAGGTCTGGGATTGGTTGCTGAGTCACCCTGGCTGGTTTATTGCAATTATATTTGTGCTGAGTTTTCTGGTCATAATTTCGATAATCATTGCTGAACTTTTAACTTGCTGTGTCGGTATTCTGTTGTTGATCATCCCCTATATAGGAACCGTTGTAACCTTGCCATTCTGGTGTACTTTTAGAGCTTTCAGCCTGGAATACTTTGCGCAATTTGGCCCAGATTATAATGTATTCCCTCCGGCTGAAGAATCACCTGCATTCTCATTGTGAAGTCTCTGAAAATTGACATCCAGGCTCATATTCCACTCTTTCCTCAGCTGCCATGCTGAGCTGAGCTTGTGGGGGAGGGGGACTCTCTGCCTCTTCTTCTGTCATTTATAACTCCTAAATTATTATTGCGGTATAACGGACCAGCATCATCCGCTGCGCGGGTGCGGCGTGAGCGCCTTCGCTACAAGGCTAACCACAATGCGCGTGGAACCGTCGATTTGCGGCGCGATTAGCGCAGTCGGGTGCATGCGGGGTTAGCCGCGCTTCCTCAATCACACCAAACTTGGTTGTAGCATTACTAAAGTGTCAACCAAGTTAGTGCCTTTGGGTAAAACATACTTCTTCTGAAGACTTGAGGCGCTAATATAACCAATGGGGTTAGGATTCCACCTATCGCCCGATTTGCCGTACACAAATAGATTGGCTCCATCTGTTGTCAGGATGTATCTGGTGTTCTTGAGTTTCAAGTTGTTAACGTAACCCTGGGGTTGTTCCAACACCTCACTTAAAGCTCTTCCCAAACCTTTGGCTTCAAGTACCATCACACAGTTGTCCTCTGTTGTTGGCGTATTCTTGAAAAATGCAACATCCACTCTGTTCCACTCAACTGCCATTTGTTGATGTGACCATCCCAAGCCAAGGAACAGAGGCAATATGATGTGTGAAACGACCTCATTTTCTGAGGGACTGCGTCCGCAGTGTTCTGACCAGTACCAAGAACATAACCTACCTGCTTGCTGTAGAGCTTTCAGTATATCATCAATGTTCTTGTTGCTAATTCCTGCTCGGAATAGTTCAACCCCCAGTGTTTCTTCTGTGTATGTAGAAACATCTATGCTCGGCATCTCTTTGAGGGGGCGGTCAAAATGTGAGTTGTTTATGGCATGAATCATTTCTACAATGTGTCTCTCATGCACTTGGGTAAATGATGGCTTTTGTTTAGCGCGATGAAAGATGTTTGCTAAATCCCCCAAACCGTATTGCTCCGCCCAAATTACTCGCCTGCAATGGCATAGGTCCCAGCCGTAGACGCACCTAAAAGCTTCAACGAAAGAATACAGAGGATCATCTTGTGGAATCTGACCAATCCCAATAACGTCATGAGCAAACCGCATGATTACACGGTCACCAGGTTTAGGCTTGTGAGCGAAATTATGCACTTGACTTCCTGCTGAGTTGGGAACCCCATCGGCGTAGTTGTTTTCAAGTGCATTGCCACGGTCGCTTGGCCCTAGAATCATTATGTCGTGGTCCAAAAACAACTCACGATAGTCTCGCCCTGGCTCTCCAGTTGCAATTTGCCAAACCTTCATAGTTTAAACCTTCTCACTTGGGGCGTTACGAGGCTAACGCTTGAGCTCACTGGTTTTTACGGAGCGGAGTAAAAATCCAGTGCAGCGATTTGTTAGCCCCATATTTGCCAACCCATGGCAATTAATGTTAGGGCAACTATCAATAAACCGAAATAAAGAGGCACATTCTTTTCTGTGGAAGTAAACGATTTATATTTCTTGGGCCTCATTCCTTTCCCAAGTGCTACCCATTCAGCAGAGTATATTTGTGCCCCCAGCTCTTTTTCTAAGCGCAGAATGACATCGAATTTTGCCTTATTGAGTTTTCCGTAATTATCGATGAGATTCCGCCAAGAATTACATAGAAGCAGACCAACCACAGAAAAACCGTACAGTATTCCAAATGACCCACTATTGATTGCACCCGTCTTTACCAAAAGGCCAGCGATAGCAAGGAGACTACCAATTACTGTAATAAAAAAGGCATTCGTCTTTTGTCTTCTTTGAATCAAACTTTCTGATGATTCCAACATCAGTTTGTATAGCTCAAAATTATCTTTGCTATCTGAAGAAAAACAGGACTCAAATTCGTCGTTCAAATCGTAAAGTGACTTTAATCTATCGGATAAAACAGCATCATCAACGTTTGTGCATATATTGATTAGTTCCTTTCCAGCCTCTTTTGCCTTTTCAATTTCCCATTTAGCATTATCTGATTCTTCACATGACTCCCTATTAAAAACGATAACAGCCTCAGCTTCATCTATGGCGTTCAGTGCACTTTCTTTCCATTGTTCGCCTCCGGAACTATCCAACAATATAGGTTGCAATTCTAAAGATAATTTCTTTGCAAGCTGCTTCAGTTTTATCTTGGAAGTGTTTCTGTCTTTGAATCTATGTATGACAAAAATTTTCATATTAGATGATACGCTCCACCACTCAACAAATTACAGTGAGTCACAGTGAGTCACAGTGAGTCGATCCAGTTTTTTATATTATTCCATGTCCAGTTAACAATTCTCACGCCATCTAATTCGGATGGTAATCTACTTGACTTATCATCAGAATAGCCCCAGATGCCACGACGAGGAATTCCCTCGTCTTTTGCACATTTAACTTCCCACAACTGACCGTCTGCATTCTTGGTGTTCTTTGTCACAATTATCAAAACACCATCACACCCCTTAATTTTCCGTCTGCAATTTGTTTTCCAAGCAGAATCCCACGGTTTTTTCACTGACATATCGACGAATTCAAAAGGGGACTTCTCGTTTTTAGCTTGCCCCACCAAGAAATCTCGCAAAGTCTTATCCTCTATCGCAAAACTGATAAATATTCTCTTAGCCATGTTTTGCCTCCTTTAGTATTTTGGGCTAACATATATTATACAGCCAATTTACCTGTGCAAATACGGCGTTTATGGCTTCCTATTGCGTTATCATATTTGAGCAAAGCAGGGAATAACGTATTGAATATAAAGGGTTTTATCTTGACCATCATCATTTCACCGTAGGTGTTCTGCAGCAGATTTCGCTGCCTAAACAGATATTATCATAACTTATTGTAATAACTCAAGAAATATTTAAGGGGGATCTTCTCATGGGTGACCCTATTTACAGGCGGATCACCAAATCCACCAACTGTTCTCAACATTCTTTGGGGCATTTTTTGCAATATGAAGGGCGATAAAGCGTAACCGTTCGCTCTGTGATTTAAATGGCCCTGACCAGCAGTGCGGTTTTCTGGGTGCAAATAAAAAGAATCCTCCATAATACGGATCATTTGTTTTTTCGAGAAAATCATGAATCGTATGTGAGGAATTGTTTAAATAGTAAGTATCCATATCTCCGGTAAAAACAAACAATTTACCTACCAGTTTGGGGCCAACGGTCTTCCAGTTTTTTTCAAGATAATATTTTATGTCATAATTTTCTTTCCATAATAAAGCAACTTCCGGATCAATCTCCCCTGTAACTTTATCAAACAAGGGTTTGGTATATCCGTCTTCTCCCACTGGGCCATGAACCGCAGCCCAAATATCAAGCTGTTCTCCGGACCTTCCTTTGGTGCCGCATACCAGCTCGAAATAATTTCTCTGCTTCGACGTCATGGCTATTGATCCGTCTGATCTTCTGGAATTGGGAGTTGGCACTTCTAACCACTCATATTTTCTGAAGTAGGCATTTTTATCTTTATAAATATTGATTCCTTCTACATCGCTAAAAGTAAGGGGATCAGGACAATAAGAAAATGTGCCGCCGAAAGAATCAGGATAAAAAACCTGCAGAGCAAAGGATTCCCATCCTCCGGTAGAGCCGCCCTCAAGAACCCTGGCATAAGGTTCTCTTATGATCCGGTATTGGGATTCAATCCGAGGGATCAATTCCGTCATGATGGCATCTCCATAAGGACCGCAATTGGCGGAATTTACTGCGTATGAATCATCAAAATAAGGACAAGGATGCTGGAAAGTCACAAGCATCATTCTAGGGAAATTTTCAGAGGTCCATGCTTTATAAAATTTATACCCTCTTTGTCCTCTGCGATTGGATTTTTTTGGCCTTTTTGTGGAAAAACCATAGGGAGCCCGCAATGAAAAATGGCCTTGAATGTAATCCACAGGATATAAGATATCAGGATTTTTGTCATAGTCTTTTGGCAGTAGGATAGTGGCGCCAAGATAAATAGGCTGTCCCCAGAATTCACTGAGTAGCTTACTTTGAAATTTGATCCGTTTCACCCATTGTGTATCCGGAGGAATTTTGACAGGAGGAATTTTTTTTGAAGCAACTAATTTTACTCTATATCCATTTTTATTATCCAGATGAACTTTTTTTATTTCACTGTAAATATTCCCGGGAGATCTATTAAACCGCTGCCCTTCCCATTGATCATTGTGCAGCCAAACAACATGCCCATCTGAACGGTGAAATTCAGTGTAAATATTGATAAAGCCCTGCACATAATAATCCCCGGACGGAATATCCCGGAGATTCTCAACCGGCGAGCCGAGAACAGTATCATCGATTACAGCATCTCTGCCGGGCGGAAGCTGTTTAATATCAACACCGAAAAAAGGTGTCCCGTTACGGCCGATCTGCAGTCTGGGTTCTCTCTTTTTGTCCCTGGAGATCATTACATAAACCCTGCCTGTTATAGGACCGGAAAACACATCTTCAGAGAAGGATATTTCAAAGCTTATTTTGCCGTCATATTGAGCCTGTGTCTTTTTTTTACAACTGAGCAGGAAGAGGGAAAAAAGGACTGCCAAGCATAAAAAATATTTGATCTTTGGATTAAAATTGCTTTTTTCTTTATCCATTATTATCACCTCTTAAGCCAATGGAGGCTTTCGCCTTCTGGTGTGTTTTTTGCAATATGGTCAGCGATAAATTGTATCCGTTCCAGAGGAGTGAAAGGACCTGTCCAGCAGTGAATCTTCCTGGGAGCATACATGAAATATCCCGGATAATGAGGATGTTTTGTGCTCTCTAAAAATTCCTGCAGCATGTGTACGGGATTATTGAGGTAATAGGTATCCATGTCCCCTGTAAAAATATATAACTTTCCCTTGATTTTCGGGCCCACATAGGACCAATTTTTTTCAAGATAATATCTTAGATCATAATTTTCCTGCCAATACCTGGCAACGGATTTATCAATCTTCCCGGTGACTTTATCAAACAAGGGTTTCGTATAACCGTCTTCTCCTTTCGGGCCATAAACCGCCTGCCAGATATCCCACTGCTCTCCTGACCTTCCCTTTGTCCCCAGCACATGCTCATACTGAATTATCTGTTGGGCCATCAGGATCAAAGAACCATCTGCCCGCCGGCTGTCCGGGTTTGGAACTTTGCGCCATCCGTGTTTTCTGTAAAAAGCATTCTCATCGTCATATATATGAATGCCTTCGACATCTCTAAAATCAACAGGATCCGGACAATAAGAAAAAGCCCCCCCAAAAAAATCAGGGTAGAATATTTGCAGAGCCAAAGATTCCCACCCGCCAGTTGAACCGCCTTCAAGCACTCTTGCATAGGGCTTTTCAATTACCCTGAATTTTTCCTCTCCTGCCGGGATAAGCTCTGTTTTGATGGCATCTCCATAGGGCCCGCAATTGGCGGAATTAACGGCATAAGAGTCATCAAAGTAGGGACAGGGATGTTGGAAAGTCACAAAGATCATTGCGGGGCAATCAGCGGAATTCCAGATTTTATAAAATTCATAACCTCTTTGCTTACGGGTATTTTCCGGCCCGGGATCTTCTGTCAAAAAACCTTTTGGCGCGCTCAGAGAAAAATGCCCTTGAAGATAATTGACGGGATAATATAGCTTGGTATTTTTATCATAATCTCTTGGCAGCAGGATAGTGGCTCCAAGGTAAATAGGCTGTCCCCAGAATTCACTGAGTATCTTACTTTGAAATTTGATCCGTTTCACCCATTGTGTATCCTCCGGAACTTCTACCGGAGGAATGGCATTATTGCAGCTTATTTTTATCGGTTTGGACTTAGAGGGATCAATATGAACTTTTTCCACGTCACTATAAATATTCCCCGGGGATTTATTCCAGCGTTGTCCTTCCCATTGATCATTATGTAGCCAAACTGTATAGCCGTCTGACCTCTTGAACTTTGTGTAAATATTTACAAATCCCTGGATATAATAATTTCCGGGAGGAATGTTCTCTATCCCCTTAAGGGGAAATCCTAAAACCTCTTTATCTATGATTGCTCCTTCTTCAGGATTAAGGTTTTCCACGTCCAC
>JAUVVS010000053.1 GCA_030604545.1 Deltaproteobacteria bacterium
CGACCTCGCTACGCTCGGGACTCAAACAGCTTCAATTTTTACGCTCCGCTTCGCCGAGAACGCTTAATCAAATGTCCCCAAATTGATTAGCTCGGAAGCTCAGACGCTGCATACATTCTTTGCAACGAAATATTATTTTGAGAATTAGGAAAAGGATATGCAAATTTATGTTTGTGTAAAACATGTCCCTGATTCGGCTGCGAGGATCACAATTTTAGATAAAAATCGCTTCGATGAGTCGGTGTTTTTTTTAATAAACCCATACGACGAAAATGCCATTGAAGCCGCTGTAAGTCTAAAAGAGAAGATAGGAGATTCCGAGGTAATTGCCGTCACCCTTGGAAAGAATAAAGCCATTAATACCCTGCGCGCTGCGCTGTCCCTGGGGGCCGATAGGGGGATATTCATTAAAACGATTCACTACCCAGACAGCCTTGTAACCGCCAGGGCCTTAAAAGCTGCAATAGAACAGGACGGGCAGGCTGATATCATATTTACCGGAAAAGAATCGATTGACAGTGAGGGCATGCAAACCTTGTTTAGACTTGCGAATGGAATGGATATCCCTGCAGCAACGAACGTGGTAAATTTTTCTTTAGACGAAAATAGCGTGACTGTAGAATGTGAAATGGAAGCCGGTGCAAGAGAAGTCCTTGAAATGAGTCTTCCCTGTGTCATCGGTGCAGGCAAGGGATTAAATATACCAAGATATGCAAAATTATATGAAATAATGAAAGCCAGAAAAAAAGAGGTAAAAGAGATTGACCTTGACAGTCTAAATCTTGATACGCCCGCCGGCAGCTTAGAAATTTTAGAACTAAACCCCGTTATTGAAAAACGAAAAAGTAAAATACTTTCAGGGGAACCCAAAGAAGTTGTAAAAGAGTTTGTTGAAATTCTCACCAATGAAGCAAAAATTTTATAAATACACAAAGAAAGGTAATAGTTCAGCGGTGAACTATCATAAGGAAAGCAATATGATCATGAAAAAGATTGGTATCTTTATAGAATTCAAGGACGGTGAGATTAAGAAAGCAAATTATGGAATGATTACGGCTGCCCGGAGTAGCGACAATGAACTTTATGCTTTAATATTGGATGGTAGAGGTGATGCTTATAAAGACAAATTGCAGGCATATGGCGTGCAGAAGATTATCAATATTGTTCAAGAGCCGGGCAGATTGGAGTGGAATCCGGAAGTTTTTTCAAAGGCAATCATACATACCATGAGCCATTTTGGTATAAATACACTTATTGGGCTTACCAGCGCCCAAGGGCGAGACTTGCTGCCCAGGATTGCCTCCGGACTTGATGCACCTCTGGTAATGGACTGTGTTGGATTTAACTTTACAGATCATACTGTAAGCAAATATCAATTTTCCGGAAAGGTACTCGCCAATATTAAACTCAATGGAGCCCATTATATTTTAGGAGTTCGTCCCAATATTCTTGATGCGAAAGAAGCACCCTGCAAGGCAGAAGTGATTTCTCATCAGATTCCAGATTATGTTGAACGTTTGAAGGTTAAAGAAATAAAACAGGGAGAATCAAGGGGAGTTGATTTGACAGAGGCAGAAATTATTATATCGGGTGGTCGACCAATGAAGTCAACCAAGAACTTTGATATTCTTTATGAATGCGCCGAGGTTATGGGGGCCGCCGTGGGTGCTTCACGGGCGGCGGTTGATGCAGGGTATGTTCCCCATTCAATGCAGGTTGGGCAAACAGGGGCCACTGTAAGTCCTAGACTCTATATTGCCTGCGGCATACAAGGGGCGATTCAGCATTTTGCCGGCATGAAAACCTCGGGTCTTATTGCAGCCGTCAATATTGATCCAAATGCGCCTATAATGAAAAAATGCGACTATGGTATTGTGGGTGACCTATTTGAGATAGTACCCATGCTGACGAAACAATTGAGAGAAGTACTAAACCGGACAAATCTGAAATAAGTAAAAGATCAAAAGGTATAACTTATGCAATGGTATAAATTATTAACAGAAAAACATGTTGAACAGGTTCATGAAGAATCACTGCTGATTTTGGAACAAATAGGAATTGTTTTTCATTACCGGCCGGCTCTGGAGGTACTATCCGGGGGCGGTGCTAAAGTAGATGAAAACACTTTGGCTCTATATGTCATAAAAAAAGTAGGCCTCGGAGGCCAATTTCTGGATACAGAGCATACTTTAAGACATTTTAGAAGTGAGTTTTATCAACCTGGCTTGAGTGATCGCGACAATTTTGAAAATTGGAAAGCTAAAGGATCTCCGCAGACAATGGAAAGTGCTAATAAAATGTGGAAAAAAATATTAGAAGAATATGAGGCACCTGAGCTGCCGCCGGATATAGATAAGGATTTACAAAAATTTATAAAATCAATTTAGGAAACCACTTCTGAATTCTGCTACTTGAAGCGGAACTCACAAAAATGTGTCAATTATAAATGAATATACGTTCACGAGTACGAGCACGTGTACGAGCACGGGAGAAAACCCTTAAGGGGTGCATGTAAGGGGCTATAATCAAGCCACCGGCTATGCCGGTGGTCATGACTTGTGATTTGGAGGCTCTTTTGAAGCATCGATCGTTATGGACACCGGCTAATCTGGTTCTCTTTTTGACATGGCTTTTCTTTGGATTGTATTATATGAACCGGTTCAATTACTCTCCTGTAATTCCCCTCCTGAGGGCAGACCTGGGGATATCAAATGCCAGGGCAGGGGGATTGATGGCCTTCTTTTTTGTGAGCTACGCCGTCTTTCAGCTGCCTGCGGGTTACCTGGGCGATCGCTTTGGACCTCGAAAGGTCCTCACCATTGGAGCGCTAATCTCCATAATCGGAAACATCATTTTCAGCCAGGGATCAAGTTTTGTTGTACTATCCATTGGTCAACTGGTAAACGGAATGGGCCAGGCCATGGGGTGGAACTCCGCAATTAAACTGGTAGTTAGTTGGTTTCCCAGGTCGAGGAGGGGAACGGCAATCGGATTATTTATAACCTGCGTAACAGCGGGCAGCAGTGTTGGAATCAGGCTTTCAGGATTTCTGGGTGATCACTTGGGATGGCGCAGTTCTTTCATCATCCCTTCCATGATTATGGCGATCATTGCATTGGTTTTCTGGATCCTGGTAAGGGATCATCCTCATGAAAGGGGGCTCCCGGACTTTCAAGATGAGGTCTTTCTGGAACAACAGATAGATAATGATCCAAGGTCGAGGATAGCAGTGGTTTTGACCAATCGTACTCTGTGGGTTGTGGCATTGGTCTATTTCTGCTTTGTCTATGTTCAGTTCGGCTGTCTTGTTTGGATACCATCCTTTTTAAAGGAAGCCTATACCATGTCTGTTGACAGGGCCAGTACTATTTCTTCTCTTGTACTGCTTCCCGGAGTCTTTGCGGCTCCTTTGGCTGGATTTCTTTCAGACCGCTATTTTGGGGGAAAGCGAAAACCTCTTATTCTATTTGGGATGGCTGTTCTTTCCGGTTCGTCCTTTTTTCTATCCTTTGGTGTGAATATTGTCTTAGCTACTTTTCTGCTCGCTGTTGTGGGGCTGATGATCCTTATACCGGACGTTCTTCTGGCAGCCTACCCGTCGGACATCTTTTCGAGAAAATTATCGGCAACAGCTATGGGATTTCTGGCGACCTTTACAAGTGTTGCAGGCATAATTACCACTCCGGTTTCCGGAAAGATTGTCGATCTGTTTCATTCCTACGGAGCCCTGTTTTTTTCCTTTGGTGTTATGGCACTTATGGGGGCAGTACTAACTCTCTTTATTAATGAGAAAGGGTTTGGGAAAGATCAGGGTCCAGAGGACCCGGCTTTGATTTCACCCCATAGGGGCATAAGTGCTAAAGTAAACAAAAAGACATTAACTATTCACAATTAGCAATTGATCGGTAACGTTCAAAAGGTTCGACTTTCTTTTCGTAAGCGTTCAAAGCTCGAAGTTGAATGAAACAACAGTTTGGCTGGAAATCATTACACAGAGCCAAATGGCACCTATTGAAGAGTGTATTGGATTAAAAAAGAGTGTGGTGAACTTTGCGGCATATCAACGAGCTGTTACACTACTTTGTTCAGAGGATATTCAATAATACCCTCCGCACCATTTTTAAGAAGCTGTGGGATAAGATCTCTTACGGTATCTGTATTTACCATGGTTTCTACCGCGAACCATTTTGAATTATAAAGAGGGGAAACCGTGGGAGCATTAAGACTCGGAAGCAAAGATACAACCTTTTCAAGATGTATTTCAGAAACATTCATTTTAAGGCCAACCAGTTTTTCAGCCAAAAGCGCACCTTTAAGCAAAAGCGCGATCTGTTCGATCTTCTCCCTTTTTTCAGAATCCTTCCAGGCATTGTGGTTTACAATTAATTGAGTATTTGTCTTCATCAATTCATGAATAATCCGAAGACCATGAGCCCGTATGGTGCTTCCGGTTTCCATAACTTCCACAATAGCATCCGTAAGACCGGAGACCACTTTTGCTTCGGTTGCTCCCCAGGAAAATTCAACCATTACTTCGATGTTCCGTTCTGAAAAGTAATTCTTTGTAAATCGGACAAGCTCCGTTGCAATCTTTTTGCCTTTAAGATCTTCAAGTTTTTTGACCGGTGAGTCAAAAGGGACGGCAACTACCCAACGTGCAGGTCGTGAACTTATCTTAGAATAGATAAGGTCAGCAACGACCTTAACGTCAGAGTTGTTTTCCGCTATCCAGTCGCTGCCGGTCAGACCCGCATCAAGTGTACCGCTTTCCACATAGCGCGACATTTCCTGGGCCCTGCATATAGCACACTCAATGGAATCATCATCTATTTCAGGGAAGTAGCTTCTTCCATTGACATCAATTTTCCATCCGGAACGCTTAAACAGGGAAATGGTCGCGTTTTGCAGGCTTCCTTTGGGAATTCCCAGTTTTAATTGTTTTTTCATTAATTATAAACCTCCTTGGGGTACTTAGAAATTAAATTCGAAATTCAAATATCAAACGCTGCTAAACTATACACATATTTAAATATTCATTCAAGGAATATTAAGACAAAAATTTTCAGAGAGTTTTTGAAACCTTTGAAAAATGTCAGACACAAATTACTCTTTGAGACTTATAACAAAAATACTTTTACAGCTTGACACACAAGTCTCATTCTTCTAAACTTCTTTTACCACATAAAGGGATTTTTTTATGATGAAAGACAAGACTTTTAAAGTGGGTCGTAACGATCCTTGCCCATGCGGGAGCGGGCTTAAGTTCAAAAAATGCTGTCTCGATATAGGGGGGGTAGAGCCCATAAATTTAAAGAAGTTGTATACTCAAAAATACAAGATTCGATTCAAAAAAGAGCAAGATATTGAAGGTATAAAAAGGGCCGGTCGTTTGGTGATAGATACGCTTAACTTGGTTGAGGCTGAGATTAGGCCTGGAATTACAACCGATGATATTAATACGCTGGTCCACGAATTCACCATTCAAAATAATGCCATCCCAGCCACTTTGAGTTATAAAAGTTACCCAAAAAGCGTCTGTGTATCCGTAAATGAAGTTATCTGTCACGGCATACCCAGGAAACGCGTCCTAAAAGAGGGTGATATTGTGAATGTAGATGTAACCCCCATTTTGAACGGATATTATTCAGATGCAAGCAAAACCTTTTTTGTTGGAACACCTGGTTCGGAGGCCAAAAAAATAGTTAGGGTAGCCCGTGAGAGTCTTAGAAGAGGCAGGTCCATGGTGCGACCCGAAAATACTATAGGAGATATTGGATGGGCAATTCAAAAATATGCAGAAGGGGAAGGGTGCTCGGTTGTAAGGGAATTTGTAGGCCATGGGGTTGGGTTTGAATTTCATGAACCTCCCCAAGTACCCCATTTCGGCAAAAAAGGAGAAGGAATCGATCTGGTTCCGGGTATGGTCTTTACTATTGAGCCTATGATCAATCTGGGACAGAGGTACCTTACTGTTCTGGAAGATAAATGGACGGCAGTGACCAAAGACGGATCACTTTCCGCTCAGTTCGAGCAAACGATTCTTGTCACCGCCAATGGCTTTGAAAACCTCACACCTTTTGATTTATAACAAATTTCAAGGTTAAAAATTATAACCTATCGTAACATTCTTTAAATATCTGCAATATACTTTTCTATCTTGCTTGCCTTGAATAAATTTTAAACAAAGATCAATGTTTTATAAAAGGGCTAGAAATTTCCTAATGGCCTTTTGAAAGTGTATTTTACAGGTTTAGCTATTAAATTTTTATATGCTTGTTTTGTATTTCCACCCAAGGCTGAAAAGGGGAGAGAAACAATGAACAGGGCGGTTCCAAGAACGATTGATATTAATCCGATTGGTCTTGCCAACAAAATATCAACTGCCATCTTCCCAGGCATATCAACATCTTCAGCTTCCTCTTGAGCCAGCACTGTAGAGCTAAAAGGAATAAAGGTCAGGGTTAAAATCACAAAAAGAACAATGGAATGTTTAGTAATTTTGTGCATATATACCTCCTTTCTAAACAGATAGCTATGTTTCTGTTAGAATAGATCCTTCATGAAAATAGAGTAAAATAACATGAGGGTTGAAGGAACACTTGAATCTCTAAGGTTAATTTCTGTATTCTATTGTAAATAAAGGAAAAACATGTGTCAAGGGAAAAACGATTATTTTCCCACTAAACCATTTCCCACTCAACTATTTGACGATATCTGGAGTTCGTAAAAAGTCTGATTTTGCTCACTCAATGAGCGATTTTTGTATTCGGGATTCATCTGAAATAAATGACAATATATTCTAAATACATAGAAGTTGCAATAGCCCTTCCAATATATAATACCTTTACCTACAGCGTCCCGAAAGACCTTACTGATTTTGTATCTGTGGGGAAAAGGGTGTTGGTTCCCTTTCGCAATCGCAGAGTAACAGGATACATTCTGGGCTCCTGTGCAAACGTCAATCAGAGAGAGATAAAATCTATCATAGACGTTCTTGATGAAAAACCGCTGTTTCCATCAACTATGATACCATTTTTCAGATGGATCGCTGAATACTATTTTCATCCCATGGGAGATGTCATAAACTGCGCACTACCCGGAGGTTTGAATCATTATGATATTTCAACCCTCACTATTACTGAAGAGGGCAAAAACGTCCATGCGGAAAATTCTGTTACATCAATAGAGAACGAGATACTAAGTCGATTGAAATTTGGGTCTTGCCGCCTGAAAGACCTTCCTAAATATCTTCATAAGGATATCCCTAATTCTTTGATTTATGCTATGGAGCGTAAAAGGTGGATTGTCCAAAAGAGAGAGCTAAAGGTTGGAAGGACAAAGCCGAGGATGGAACGGTATGTTTCATTAATCAGATCGGACACACATATTTATAATCTCACCTTGCCAAGAAAAAAAATAATCGATGCCGTAAAATCGAAAGGTGAAATTTCTGTAAGAGAGTTAAAAAGACTTGTTCCGACAGCCCCACGTTTATTTAAATCTTTGGAAAAAGCAGGTCTCGTTTCAGTTTACAAAAAAAAGGTTTATCGGGATCCGTTTGGCGAGCCTATAGAACCGGACAATGTTCAACTCCTCACAAAAGAGCAGAAAAATGCAATTTCAACAGTTATAAATGCTCTGGGTAAAGGATTTGCAACCTTCCTTCTGGCAGGGGTTACAGGAAGCGGAAAGACAGAAGTCTATATGCAGATAGCAGCAGAGGCTATAAAGGGTGGACATTCTGTTTTGGTACTGGTTCCAGAGATTGCACTTATATCACAGATGGAAAGGTGGTTTCGGGCAAGATTCGGAGAGCGCGTTGCCGTTCTTCACAGCGGACTATCTTCAGGAGAGCGTTATGATCAATGGATACGCATCTTGCGTAAGGAGGTAGTCATTGCCATCGGTGCTAGATCGGCTATCTTTGCGCCTTTTGCTGATATAGGCATTATTATCGTTGACGAAGAACACGACACTTCATACAAACAGGAGAGTGGGCTCCGCTATAACGCCAGGGATCTTGCAGTAATGAGAGCAAAACTTCACCATGGAATTGCTTTGCTGGGGTCTGCCACACCTTCAATCCAGTCATACTATAATGTTAAAACAAAAAAATTCATTGAAGTGAATTTAAAAAAACGTGTTAAAGAACGTCTCCTTCCTGATATTACCATAGTTGATCTTTGCAAAAACAGGGATGTAAGGGGAATCAAGCGCTATATTACATCCGAGCTTTATGGAGCAATGAAAGAGACAATTGACCGTGATGAACAGATCCTCCTTTTTTTGAACCGACGGGGCTTTGCCGGTCTTCCGATCTGCGCGGCGTGTGGTGAAGCCGTAAGATGTAAAAATTGTGATATTTCCATGACCCTGCATAAAAAGGCCAATGCTTACAAATGCCACTATTGCGGTTTTACACGGGCATCTGTTACAAATTGTATGGTATGCGGGTCTTCCAAAATCAAACTCTTGGGTCTTGGCACCGAGAAAGTAGAGAGTGCAGTAAAATCTCTTTTTCCTGATGCGAAGGTTGCCAGAATGGATCGTGATACAACCACACGAAAAGGTTCGATTCTAAAAATATTGAAGGACCTGAGAAATCATACCATAGACATACTTGTTGGGACTCAGATGGTAACAAAAGGGCATGATTTTCCAAATATTACCCTTGTCGGAATAATTTGTGCTGATCTTTCATTAAGCTTTCCGGATTTTCGAGCCGGTGAAAGGACCTTTCAACTTTTAGCACAAGTATCTGGAAGAGCAGGCCGAGGGGTTGCTCCCGGCAGTGTGATATTACAAACTTACAACCCAAATCATTTCAGCATATCATCTGCGAAAGAACAGGACTTTAAAACATTTTACGACATTGAAATAAGTTTTCGAAAGGCCTTGAATTATCCGCCATTTTCAAGAATGATCCAATTTA
>JAUVVS010000166.1 GCA_030604545.1 Deltaproteobacteria bacterium
AAAAAACCCGTGCAATAGCCTCTCCAATCATATTCATGGGCATACTTAAAACTGCTTTTCCGAGGATATAAAAGCCTACTACCTGGGGTGAAAAATAGAAGGCTAAGATGATAGTCGGCAGTTGATGTGATGTGGTATTAAGGAGCGCAGACCAAGTGCCGTATATGGGGAATCTTTTGTGCCGCTTCAACTCTGCAATCATTTTTTTCCATTGAACGTTTGCCTTGAATAAATGGCAGTCATCACGCCATATCTGACAAGCGAGAACTGTAGTTGAAATAATTTGGCCCAAAATCGTCGTCCCGATAAATACCCCTGAGCTGACAAATCCGGCAAAACCTGCGCTTAATTTTGCCCCTTGTGCAGTCACAGAAGAAACTACTCGCGCAATTGAAAGTCTCCCATAGTGTTTAGTTCTGGAATTCCAATAATTTAAAGCCAAAAATAAGCCGTTTATAAATACTGCAAGCGGGACCATCCAGAGATATTTTCTTAACTCCGATGAGTTGAGCAATTGCACGATATGATCACTGGCAAAAAAGATAAAAAGAACGCTTATGATTGTAATAAACAGAATAAAAAAGATGCTTAAGCCAAGCAGGTTTGCCGCCTCTTCATCGGTTTTTGGGAGCATAATGGCAAGCTCATAACGAAGACATGCCACCACGCCGATAATGCCGACAATAGATGAAAAAAGAGCGGCAACGCCAAATGTCTCGGGTGCAAAAAGTCGGGCAACAACAGGTGCAACAATTACACCAAACCCTTGGGCAAATACACTGCCGCTCAAAAGTTTAAGGACATTTCCTTCAAATGTGCTCATTATTTAGTAATTGTTTCTTGTCTTGCAATGATTGCTGAAACCCAAACAACCATCATTCACTAATATCTCTACAATTTTTTCCCCCGCGTGCCCATCCCCATAAAGATCGGAAATATGATCGGGACGTTTGAAGAATCTTGCGGCATCAACAATTTTTTTATGATCCGCACCGACTACAACATTCCATCCTGCGTCTACGGTTTCCACCCATTCAGTTTCGTCCCTGAGCGTAATGCAAGGAACCTCAAACCAGTAAGCTTCTTTCTGCACCCCGCCGGAATCTGTAAGAATGACTTGCGCACTTTTTTCTAAAAGCAGCATATCTAGGTAGGAAACAGGCTTGATAAAATTTAATTTAGAATTTTTAATACTAAATTTAGAATTTTTCAAGGATTGTCGGGTGCGGGGGTGTACAGGGATGATTACTTGCAATCCTTCTTGCGCAATCTGTTCAAATCCTTGAAGGATTGATTTCAGGCGTTCGGGTTGATCCGTGTTTTCGGCTCGGTGAACGGTGGCAAGGGCGTAGCCTTTAGGTTTTAAATTGAGTTTTTTCAGTATATCAGAGTATTTTTCAGCTATTTCCATATTATGAAGAACGGAGTCGTACATTACGTCGCCCACGAGTGCCACGAGTGGGCGATTACCGCCTGCTGCGGATGATGAATCTTTACCTGATATCCCCTCACGATTGAGGTTTTCAATTGCTGTACGTGTGGGGCAAAAGAGTATATCCGAACAATGATCTGTAAGAACTCTGTTGTGTTCTTCAGGCATTTTGCGATTGAATGAGCGGAGGCCTGCTTCCACATGCGCCACTGGGATATACAGCTTTACCGCTGCCAGAGCGCCCGCAAGGGTGGAATTGGTGTCACCGTAGGTAAGTGCCCAATCCGGCTTTTCCCTTATTAGGACTTCTTCAATTTTCACCAGCATTCGACCTGTCATGGCCCCGTGTGAAGAATTGTTGACGTCGAGGTTGTAGTCAGGCTCCGGAATATCCAATTCCCTGAAAAAGATATCCGACATATCGGCGTCAAAGTGCTGGCCCGTATGCACAATAATTTCAGTTAATTTAGGATTGCCAGTTTCAGAGTTGTATTTTTCAATCGCCTTGCTTACAGGTGCCGCTTTAATGAATTGTGGACGGGCACCGACTATTGTGACAATTTTCATAGAATGTATGCTTTTCCTTATTACAGGATTTATAGGATCAACATGATAGTTTTTTCTCAGTTTTTATAAGAAACTGAGAAAAGGAGAATTCCTTACACTTCAACAATCAATCCAACAATGCTTTTTTTATATTTTTTTCCACAAGTTAGGCACTCCAGATCATTAGTCAGCCTCTCCCCACATTCGCACATCCATCCAATCTGCTTTGCCGGATTCCCAACTACAAGTGCATGGTCAGGAACATTTTTACTAACCACAGATCCTGCTCCGATAAAGCTGTAAGTTCCAAGAGTTACACCGCAGATGATGGTTGAATTTGCTCCGATGGTAGCACCATTCTTGACCAAAGTTGGTCGCACCTGATCCATCTTTCGAATTTCAGCCCTAGGATTCAAGATATTTGTAAAAACCATGGACGGACCGCAGAAAACACCGTCTTCCAGTGTAACACCTTTGTAAATACAGACATTATTTTGTATCTTGCAATGGTTGCCGATGATAACATCAGGGCCGATTACCACATTCTGACCGATGTTACAGTTTTCACCAATTTGCGAACCTGAAAGGATGTGGGAAAAATGCCAGATCTTGGTGTCTTCGCCGATTTTTACATCTTTGTCAAGGTATGCGGATTCATGGGCAAAGTAAGGGGTAGCTGACAGCTCATGGCTGATAACTGATAACCGTTCAGTGGGACGTGAAAGCTCAATAGTGCGCCCGTTCTGATCAAGGGACGACTGGAATGCCTCAAGTATCCGCAGAACACGGAGTCCTTCTATTCCGTCAGTCCTTGGTTTCTGCCTTTTGACAAGGCATTCTAAAAAATGCTGGCATTCGGCCTTTAAAGGTTCCTCCATATTAATCGGGATAATTTCCGCATTTGATTTGGACGCAACCGGAACACGATCAAGCCAGTCAATTTTATGGGGATAAAGAAGGAGTTTATCCTGGTTGAGGTCATCAAAGACCGCCATTTTCTTATCTCCGACTACCACCAGCTTTTGTTCTTTGAAAGGGTGCAACCAGGAGACAAAAATATGTGCTTTAACACCATCGCTGAAATCCATGACTGTCAGAGTTGTATCGGGTATCTGACGCTGAAGATAGCTGCCTCCCATTGCATAGACGGTCTCGGGCATCTCCCCCAGCAGCATAAGGATCACCGAGATGTCGTGGGGCGCAAAACTCCAGAGAATGTTCTCTTCGGATCTGATCTTGCCCATATTGAGGCGGTTGGAATAGAGATACTGGATTTTGCCCAACCCACCTGAATCGATGAGTGTTTTCAGCTTTATTACTGCCGGGTGATACTGAAGGATATGCCCCACCATCAGAACCAGTTTCTTTTGTTCAGCCGTATCCACCAACGCCCGTCCCTCTTTTTTGGTTAAAGCGAGAGGCTTTTCCACAAAAACATGCTTTCCGGCCAGCAGGGCTTCGCGAGCCAGGATAAAATGGCTTTCAGCGGGGGTTGCAATCACCACAGCCTGGATATCCTCCTGCCTCAATACGTCATTTAATGCGAGGCAGGTTTCCACGTCCGGATATTGTTCCCTGAACTGAGCAAGCAAGGTTTCGTTCTTGTCGCAGATGATTTTCAGGGCATCAAGCTGGTAGAAGTTACGGATAAGATTCTTGCCCCAGTAACCGGATCCGATGACGGCTACGGGTCCGGCTCTTTGGAGGTCTATGTTTGTCATGTTCTATTCTTCTTAAAAATAAATATCAAAGTTTGGTTCCAAGATTAAAGCAAATATGTTGTGCAGCCTGTTAGACGAAAAATCAGTTCCTAATTATTCTTTGATTCCCAAATTAATAAATGAGGCTGGTTTTCAAGCTTTGAACTATATTCCTTGAACTCATCCCTGTTCATTACAAGGGAGCGGATCTTGCGCTTGGTGTAGCGTTCAGTTTTTCTACTCAAATCATTTAGATGATATTGGTCGATATCTCCCACCAGCAAAAGGTCTATTATGCCAGTATCCTTGCCCTTAGCGTAATCATCTATCAGATAAGCTCGCTCCAGGGCTCCGAGTCTGTTGACTATCCCGTCGATCACTTGATCAATGCCCATGACTTTGCTTACCATTGATTTTAATTCAGGGAAAAGAGCATGATTAGTGTTAGCCATGTAAAATACTTGCCGGCCGTTTTTATGAGATTTCAGCAACTTGGTTTTTGTGAGCTGATTAAGCTCTTCGCGGACCGCGTTTGTTGATACGTTGAACTCTTTAGAAAGTTCCCGCAAATATGAACGGGTATTGGGATTAAAAAAAAGCCGTATCAATAATTTTATTCGGGTTTTTGATCCAATAATGCCGGTTAATAAGTTATCCATTGCTGGTTCCTTTATGAGTAGATATATTACTCATAATACATTTTAAATGATTTGTCAAATATTTTTTTTCAAATTTACGATTTGATGAATTTGTAAAAGGCTGAATTCATTCCCGCCTTGCGGGATTTGGTGTTTAGTATTTTGTGTTTTGCTTGAAATATATGCGCATATAACAGTTAGTTAAATTACTAAAAACTAAATCATGTCTTATTTTTATATTTATAATTTTTTCCTTGACTAAACAGCTACATTAAAGCTACATCAAAGCTATAACAACTATCATGATTTTGAGGAGGGTTTTCAGATGGCAAAGCAATTATTTGAATGGGATTATTCAACGTACCCTGGAGCAAAAAAATACCCCCACTTATTCAAGCCGATTCAGATAGGGAACCTTATTGTTCCAAACCGAATAAAGTATGCCGCAACTGAAGAGAATCTAAACGGCCTTGATGGTTTTATTACAGATTCCGGTGTCGCATATATGCGTGAAAGGGCAAAAGGGGTGGTGGGAGGCCTATGCTTTATGCAGGGCGTATACATGGATGAGAAGCATCAGGGGCAGGGATATGTCGGGCAGGCTGCTGCCTTTGATGATAAGTATATCCCGGGTTTAAAACGGATCTGTGACGCAATCCATGAACAAAAAGCCCTTGCCGGATTCCAATTAATGGATTGTGGTCGAGTCGGTGCTGTGGAAGTTGAACATGGTCATGGACCATCTGCTGTTCCCCAGCGTCTGAGAATTTTTAAGCCAATGCTCGAAATGACAAATGCAGAAGTCAAAGAGATGATTCAGCAGCACATTGATACTGCGGAAAGGGGCATTAAAGCAGGATTTGACCTAATAGAGATTTCAGGAATTGTGGGATATCTGATTTCGAATTTCGTATCAAGCTATACCAACCGACGAACAGATGAATATGGCGGGGATATCAGGGGAAGGATGCAGGCCGTGGTGGAAATCATCCAGGGTATTAAGGAAGTATGCGGAACTGATATCCCTCTTGGTATTCGATTATGCGCCGAAGAGTTGTTAGATGATGTCCGGGGAAACACACCAGAAGAGTCCATGCAAAGCTATGAGATAGCCGAAGAAGCCGGCGTTGATTACATCAGCGTTACACTTGGATGGCAAGAATCAATCTTTCCGGTGATCAGTCGTGACATACCCATGGGCAACTGGATACATCTGGCTAAACGGGCAAAAGAGCATGTAAAAA
>JAUVVS010000086.1 GCA_030604545.1 Deltaproteobacteria bacterium
ATTTTTGCCACACACTTTTCATTTGGGTTTGAGGAGACTAATGGCTGGAAGGAGGAAAAATGATGATGCGACTTAAACGTTTCACTCGGGCCCAAAGACTGTTCCACCTTTTATTGATGCTCTCCTTTGTTACTCAGTTGGTCACCGGACTATCCCAGATGTATATCGGAACCGAGTGGGGCCGCTTTTTGGCTTCCCTTTTTGGCGGCTATAAAAGAGCGCTAAATATTCACAAGTGGGGCGGACTTTTCATGCTAGGCCTTTTTTTTATTCACGTGCTTTATATGCTTAAAAGGATCGATTGGCAACGCTTTCCGAAAAGTGTCTATGGTCCAGATTCCTTACTCCCCCGGTGGGAAGACTTCGGTCAGGTGCTCCAGCATTTGGGCTGGCTTTTGGGGCTGAGCAGACCGCCGCGATTCGATCGCTGGGGTTATTGGGAAAAGTTTGATTACTGGTCCGTTTTTTGGGGAATAACCATTCTAGGCGGCACGGGTCTGGTTCTTTATAACCCCATGGCATCAAGTCTTTATATGCCCGGCTGGGTGCTCAACGTTCTCTTGTGGATCCATCGCATCGAAGCAATCCTAGCAATGACCCACGTTTTTATCATCCACTTTTTCATTGGCCACCTGAGGCGACACAACTTTCCCATGGATTTGGTCATGTTCGATGGCAGCGTCGATTTGGAGAAGGTCCGCCTCGAGAGGCCGGCCTGGGTTGAGCGTCTGGAACAACAAGGAACCCTGGAAGGGCTTTTGATCCAAAGCTCACCGCTTAGCATGCGCATTGTTTACTATGTTTTTGGTTCTGCGATCATGATCGGCTGCCTCTATTTGTTGGTCAACGGTTTGACCACTGGGGTAGAAATGATCAAATGGCTCATCCACTAGCTCATATTCATTGATATATCCGGTTTCTTTTAATGAAAAAAAGCCGCAGTTGAATTCATGCCCCCTGAATAAATTGATAGACAAGAGAATAATAAAAGCCAGAAGCATGCCGTTGACTTATTTAAAGATAAATTTAACTAATTGGGGAATAATATTACCTCATTTTTATGAAGTTGCATATGTATTTAAAGCCAACATATTATCAAGAGCCGTTTTAGATTCTGATTTTATATTTTCAGGTACTTTAACCACATTAAGCTGCCCTATACTTTCCAGGGACAACAAAAGGTTTCCAAGATTGATTTTAAACATATTGGGACATAAAGAATAATGTAGTTCCAAGATATTCTTGTGCGGATTTTCCATGGCCAAACGGTTGATCAGATTGATTTCAGTACCTATGATAATCGTTGCATTTGGAGGAGCATCTTCCACGTATTTTACAATAAAACTTGTTGATCCCATCGCATCGGCCAGTTTGATCACTTCCTGGGTGCATTCCGGATGCACTACAATCCCGGCTTCGGGAAATTTTTTTCTCATTTTCAAAACATGTTCGGCTCTGAAACGGGTGTGGACGTGGCAATATCCATCCCATAGGATTAACTTTGCCTTTTTTATTTTCTCTGAAGTATTGCCGCCGAAAGACTCGCCGGAATTCCATACGATCATTTCCTCAGGCAGAATCCCCATCTGATTTCCTGTATTGCGCCCAAGGTGCTGGTCAGGAAAAAAGAAAATCTTTTCACGCTGATCAAATCCCCAGGAAAAGGCGGCCTGCGCATTTGATGAAGTGCAAACGGCTCCTCCGTAGCGGCCGCAAAAAGCCTTTATATGAGCATCAGAGTTCATATAAACAATGGGCATAATTACTTCTTCACGGACAATTGAAGTAATCTCTTTCCATGCCCTTTCCACTATATATATGTCTGCCATATCAGCCATTGGACATCCCGCCTCAAATGCGGGAATCTGGACTATCTGATGGGGCTGAGAAAGAATTTCCGCACTTTCAGCCATGAAGTGAACCCCGCAAAAGACTATAAATCGAGCATCCTTATCTGAAGCCGCCTTTTGAGAAAGCCCGAAAGAATCACCCCGGCAGTCACCTAGTTCAACGATCTCTTTCCGCTGGTAATGATGTGTGAGGATGAGAAGTTTTTCTCCCAATTCCTCTTTTAATTTTAAAATCTTTTCTATGATCTCTTTATCATTAATATAATCTTGTACTGCCTCTTGCATTAAAACATTCCTTTCCAAAAAAAATTAATAACGTTACCAAAAAAGTAAAAGCTTGCCTTTTTTCTAATACAGACTAATGTCATATTCAGGGACCGCCCTAATTTAATAAAGTAAACGACGTTCTATAAACTGGTTTCAAAGGGCTAAAGTGTTACAAAATAGTATAAAAGTGCTTCAAGGCAATGTCAAGAAGGGAAAGAGGATCAGCCAAGTGAAAAGTTTTTTGATGCGCATGAGATCGATATTCTATCAAAAGAAAAACCCTCACCTATGCTTAAAGCAAGATGAGGGTTTTTCAGATGGAAGAAGAGCGGTTTTTCACATAGAATTTTGGCTTATTACTATGAAGAACCGCCCAATCTTAGGAGGTATGGGGCACATACCTATTTTTAATATATAATATCTTTTCAAACTTTGTCAAGATAAAAATGCTACAATGTGGTATTTTTTTAAAATTCAGCAATCTAACAGTCAAAATTCAAAAAGGGGGCGTTTTTAAAAGGTCTCAACTTATGATAACAGTTTAATCCTGTCACCGCAGCATATTGTTCCTCCGGTGATCACCCGTGCAAAAACACCCTCTCGCGGCATTATACAATCTCCGGCCTGATAAAAGATGGCGCATCTGTTGTGACATTCTTTGCCGATCTGTGAGATTTCAACTTCGACGGAATTCCCAAGCTTAACTCGGGAGCCGATGGGTAAATTTATCCAGTCAATACCCAAAGTGGCGATGTTTTCTGCAAAATCTCCAAAAGTTACGTTAAGCCCATTTTTACGGGCTTTTTCAATACTTTCAGAGGCAAGAAAACTTACCTGTCGGTGCCATGCACCTGCATGGGCGTCGCCTATGAGCCCATGATTTTTTAAAAGTTTGGCTTCTTCCACCGGGACTTTGCGAGTACCCTTTTTCCTGCTTACTGCTATTGAGACAATTTTCATAAAGCACCCTTTCCAATTAGGAAAATACCGTATGTAGCCCGCAGATTGGGAAGAAATCGGATAATGTTTCCGCTTCTCTCCTGGTTATTTGTGTTGATGGCTACCTCTTTGATTATCCTAAAACCTACATCTTTAGCGTATTTCCTAAAATCCTTGATGGTAATAACACGAATATTCGGAGTATTGTGCCATTCATATGGCAGCTGTTTGGTAATGGGGGCATATCCTTTAAAAAAAAGCTGCATCCTAATACTCCAGTGGCTGAAATTAGGGAAACTGACGATTCCTCTTTTCCCGATTCGCAGCATTGATCGGAATAATTGCGAGGGCTCATAAATTTGTTGAAGTGTTTGACTCAAAATAACGTAATCAAAGACATCATCGGGATAATCCAGTACCTCTTCATTGATATCGCCCTGGAGTACAGTCAGGCCTTTTTCAATGCATGCGGCAACCCTGGCTTCGTTTATTTCGATACCGGTGCATGTCACTTGCTTGTTTTTTTTGAGAAAGTAAAGCAGATTCCCTTCGCTGCAGCCAAGTTCGAGCACTTTTGAACCAGGCTCTATCCAAGAGGCTACTATTTGTAAGTCATAGCGAATTCCGTTATTTTTATATTTCTCTATAGACACGTTCTAAAAAACCTTTAATCAAATCAGTTAAACGTTTACTGGGCAAGAGGAAAGCATCATGGCCCCACTGAGCCTCGATTTCACAAAAGCTTACATCCAGGCCGTTTTTCTTCATAGCCTGTACCATGGATTTGGATTGATAAGTTGGATAGAGCCAGTCGGAAGTAAAGGAAACAACCAAGAATTTAGCTCTAGCTTTTGAAAAAGCTTCTACTGCTGATCCGGAGCCGTGTTGTCTCTCCAGGTCATAATAATCAGCCGTCTTTGTAATATAAAGAAAGGAGTTGGCATCAAAGCGTTCCACAAATTTTGAACCTTGATATCGAAGATAACTTTCCACCTGGAAATCAGCGTCGAAATTAAATGAAAAATCATTCTTATTTTGGAGTCGTCTACCAAACTTTATGCGCATGGACTCATCCGACAGGTATGTGATATGTCCGATCATACGGGCTACAGCCAGCCCAAGCTTCGGCTTTTCTCCGGAATAATAATTTCCGTCGTTCCAATTCGGGTCAGCCATGATTGCCTGTCTGGCCACTTCATGAAAGGCAATTGCCAAGGCGGAATGTTTTGTTGTGGATGCTAACGGAATCGCCGAAACAACCATTTCAGGATATTGGGCGCACCATTCCAGCACCTGCATTCCTCCGATCGAACCACCGATAACTGTAAGGATTTTTTTAATTCCCAGATGATCCAAAAGTGCCCTCTGGGCCTTGACCATGTCACCTATGGTAACCACGGGAAAATCGAGGCCATAAGGTTTGACGGTTTTGGGATTGTAAGTGCAAGGGCCTGTAGATCCCATACAGCTCCCAAGGATATTGGAACAGATAACAAAATATTTATTGGTGTCGATCCCTTTGTCGGGGCCAACCATGATATCCCACCAGCCGGGTTTAGGGTCATCCTTGCTGTAATAACCGGCAACATGAGAGTCTCCTGAAAGGGCATGACAAATAAGAACGGCATTGCTTTTATCTTTATTTAATTCGCCATAGGTTTCATAAGCAATTGTCACAGGTCCGAGCCTTGTGCCGCTCTCTAGGATCATTTCATTGGGCGGTTCGGCATAGGTGTACGACTTCTTCTTAACAAGTCCCACTGAAATGCCGTCTGCATCATGTTCAATATATTCACTCATTTTCGATTGTTTCAAGAAGGGAAAGAAAAACATCACAAGATCTACAGATATTCATCTTTTCTTTCCAGGTCTTTTGAGCAGCACCTTCACATATTGTACCGTTAATAAACCAGCAAAGCTTACCGGCATTAAACTCCCAGGCCGGGCACTGTTTTTTTAGCTTGGGCGGGCATTTTTTTATTGTCCAGCACGATTTCTGTCCCTTTTTGATTCCTTTTATATGAGAGAGCAGAAAGAACATCTGCCGCTCCGCATGTGGTGGTATGAATCGCCATCCCTGTTCGTAGCTGTGTATGGCCTTAATAGATATTCCGAGTAGCTGTGCCATCTGTTTCTGTGTTTTGTTCATTTTTTTTCGAAAGTAGGAGAATTCTTTGCTGTCCATGGGAAATTTAACCTTCTTTATATTGTTGAATAGTTAGTTTCCATGTTATCTATAAATACAATAAAATAAATATTGTCACTATGTGGTAGTTTTTGTCAATAAAATATTATACAATTGTTATATTTTTGACTTAAATCAAAGTAAAATGGTTTTTTAATGATATAATTCCAATAAAAAAGAAAAAGTTAGAAAAATAAAAAAATATGAAATGGACATCAGGGGCTGAGTCGGCAGTTAATAAAGTTCCTTTTTTTGTAAGAAAGAAGGTTCGATCACGTGTTGAAAATGAAGCAACAGCGGCAGGAAAAATAGTCGTATCACTTGCTGATGTTAAGGCAACCCAGGCACGGTTTTTGACGAAAATGGGCTCTGAAATCAAGGGATATAGAGTCGATACCTGTTTTGGATCGAGTGGATGCCCTAATCGGGCGAACAGCGCTGACGGTTTGTTTAAAAAGATAGAAAAGCTACTTAAAAAGGAAGATCTTTTAGATTTTTTAAAACAAAGGGTTAAAGGTGATCTTAAATATCATCATGAATTTAAAGTTACCTTAGCAGAATGCCCCAATGCCTGTTCTCAGCCGCAGATCAAAGATATCGGGATCATTGGGGCTGTTATACCGATGCTTATAGATGAAGAATGTACCCTCTGCGAAGCTTGTGTTGAGGTGTGCATTGAAAACTGCATTTCCGTTGACACAAAAACAAAGACACCTAAGATCGATCATGACAGGTGCCTGAAATGCGGCAAGTGTATTAATGTCTGCCCATCCGGAACGATAGCAACAAAATGCAAGGGTTTCAGAGTTCAGCTTGGTGGAAAACTTGGCAGGCATCCTAGACTTGCAAAAGAACTTGATAGTATTTTCAACGAGGATGAAGTTCTTGCGATTGTTAAAAGATCTGTTGAATTATACAAAGAAAAGAGCAAGCACGGCGAAAGGTTTGCCGAAATTTTTACAAGTAATGATTTTGATCTATTCACAAAACGGTTTTGTGAATGATTACTTTATCTTCCCATGTTTTGATAGATCTTTAAGGCCATTGCGATTCAAAAGCTTTATATGCCGGCCACTTACTTCGATCAAGTTCTGACTGCTCATCTTTGCGAAAATTCGTGATAAGGTTTCCGGAATTGTTCCTAGAAGGCTTGCAAGCTGCCCCTTTGAAATAGTTAAAGTAATTACATCCTTTTTACCTTGTTCATTTGCTACATATAAAAGATATGACGCGAGGCGGCCCGGGACCTCTTTAAGGGAAAGATTTTCTACTTGAACCGTAAACTGACGCAACCGCATGGACAAGACAGCAAGCATGTTAAGTGCAAGGGAGGGATTGTTTGATATCAGATTCACAAATGCTGTTTTAGGAAAAAAAATAAGACGGCTTTTGGCAAGGGCTCCGGCATTTGCCGGAAATGGCCGGCCGGTAAAGACCGGCACTTCACCGATGGGTTCTCTCGGACCGAAAATGTGTAGAATCTGTTCTTTACCGTCTATGGAGATTTTATAGATTTTAACCTTGCCTTCTGCAATTATATAAAATCCGTTTCCATCATCTCCTTCTAAAAAGATGATTTCACCCTTATTGAGATGCTTTGTCATGGCAATCTGCCCGATTTCTTCGATCTGGTTTTCAGGAAGACCGTTAAAAAGGGGGGTATTTGATATTATATCAAGAATTTTTTTCATAATTTTTCTCTTTTTTTCATAATTATCATCCTTTTTTGACACAAGTCAAGGCAGAGGGTTTGTTTGTAATGTAAAATAGTATTAAAAATCAGGAAAAGCCTTTATAATTTAAAAAGACTGATTATGATATTTTTTAGATAGGATTTTCAGATTGATCAGTATAAGAATCTTGTAAATCCTGTTAATCCTGCCAAAAAAGGAGACCTTTGAAAAATGCTCAATTTTGTTCAAGTTCAAGGCAGGCGAAAATTTTAACCATAGGAATACATTGAGTATTTTGAGGATTAAAATTTGAGCCTAACGCAGAAATTGGGCAAAAGGGGGCGTTTTGCAAAGGTCTCAAAAGAATAATAAGCATAGGTGAGACTATGAAATGCCCGGGACAGGACAGCCGATATTGGAAACCGGGGGCCATTTTTGATGAAAAATGCCCCAAATGCGGTAATTCCGTGGAATTTTTCAAAGACGACACTTCCCGCAAATGCGGTAAATGCGGGCACAAGTTTGTAAATCCGAAAATGGATTTCGGATGTGCTTCATATTGTCAATATGCAGAACAGTGCCTGGGAACGCTTCCGCCGGAACTTGTTGCTCAGAAAGAAGAACTTTTAAAGGATCGGGTGGCAATAGCAATGAAACTGTATTTCAAGATGGATTTTAAACGGATTGGGCATGCAACCCGGGTAGCACGCTATGCAGAGCGGATCGG
>JAUVVS010000004.1 GCA_030604545.1 Deltaproteobacteria bacterium
AAACCGACTGTTTCCAAAATCCAAGTCGGGAGTCGCGTGAAAAAAGTGAGCGACGCCATGTGGCGAGCAAGCGCATAGACATCTTTCATATAATCACGAATGAAAAAATCCTCCCTTCCAAATACCTTGACATCCTTAACTCCGTGGATAACCTTAGTCGCCTGCCTGTTGACAGCCTCCTCACGGTCAGTGCGTATCTTGGCGGTTTTATCCAACTTCTTACGTACACTCCTGAATATTATTATGGATGATCCACCAAGAATTACGATAGCCACAAAGGAAATAACGGGTTCGAGCACAAGCAGCGTAATGAACAAAAACAGTATGACTGAACAGTCAGAGAGGATTTGCAACGCCGTATTGATAAAATACGTTCCCAGGTAGTACCGCCAATTCACAGCAAGGATCAGATCCGCAGGGTTTCGATAGAGGTGCCATTCATAAGGCACCTGCATAAATCCTCGCAATAGCTTCTCCCCAAAAAAGCCGTCAACAAAGGCTCCATACCGAATATTCCAGTAAGTTACAATGGATAACACCGCATTTTTGAACACGACTAAACCTACTACCAAAATGCTCAACGTCACGATCAATCCTTGCTTGTGCGTCAAGAAATCTGAGTGGAAAAATTCTTGAGCTGTGACAATATAAGTAGATTGTAGTACCGCATTCGGATCAGATACGGTAGATGCAAAAAGGGCGATGCAACCAAGCGTTATAGTCTCGACACCAGCAGCAAACAGCATACAGACAAAAAGAGCCCAAAACTGTTTCCTCCGTCGCGATGGGAGGCGGTCTAAAATGGCACGAAAAGCTTGTATGAGCCTTGGGGTGGTCTCCTCAGTTAACATATTCACCAAAAATCTCAAAGAAAGTTATAATAGCATGAGAATGCATGGAGGTATACCAATTTTATGACCAATCATTTTATAAGTCATAAGTTTCAGGTCCGATTTTTTCTTGGGTACTTAAGCTGCTCTTGAACAAGCAGTTTAACTAATTCCTCAAAACGAAGGCAATACTCCCAACCAAATTTTTTCTTAGCCTTTTTTTAGGACGGCCGTAGATAATCTCAATGTCAGAAGGCCTATACAGGCTTTTATCGATGGTTAAATGCTCCTTCCCAACTTAATCTCAAACAAGCAAAAGATAGCTCAACAAACTCCTTAAGGCTATGAGCCTCGCTTGTAGCACCGTCTTTCTTTGTTACTTCCTTACTATTTCTATTGCTTCGCGGGCAATGGACACGAAGGTGTCAGCGTATTCCCTCATCCTGCCTGGAAGTACAGCCCTCGCATGCTCTTCCATTTGATGATCCGGACCAGGCGGAATATTTTTCCAAATTTCCTCCAGTTTTTCCGCCAGATCTTCCGGATTTCTCGGATCGAAATACACTCCGCCAGGCGGATTCTGTTCTATGTGGACATTGAGATTCGACGTTAGGATTCTTTTCCCGAGTGACTTCGCCTCTTCCACAGTGGTACTCCATCCTTCAAAAAGGGAAGCATTAATGACACTGATGCACTGTCTCATAAGCAAAAGCACATGCTCATAAGTTATGAAGCCGAGAAAAGCGATCTGATCCAGTAAATTAAGAGTCGATATGCGTTGAAACAACTCAGTAAAATACATAGGACTCCTATAATCAAAGGGATTGCCGGTCAAGACCAAGAAAGGCCTGATTCCTCTGTTTCTTAAAATCCTCATCGCTTCGAATACAACGCAGTGATTTTTATGTTTCCAGAACTGACTAGGAAGATAGAAAAACTTTTCAGGAAGATTGTAAGTCTTTAGAAGAAGGTTTGGGCTCTTTTGATAAATGCCTTCCTGTAAATTGGCGACAAAGCTCATAACACGGGCTTTTTTTCTGTACTGAGGGAACAATGTGGAAAAATCATTAAAGGAATCCTGGCTGCTCAATAGGACGAGCGTAGCATTTTCCGCCAAACGCCGGAATGCGATATCTCGGGATTTGACATCGGTATCCGAAAACATTTCTGGCAAATGGACATGCTGAAAATCAGGAATCCAAACCAACTGTGCGATATTTTTTTTTAGACTAATATATTGAAAAGCAATATCAATATCTTCACCTGCCACTTTTTCAATTTTTCTCTGTAAGAAATAATCATACCGTGTGATTTTATTTAATATCTCATGTCTGATAAAACCGAACATTTTTCTTGAATAGCTTATGAATTTATTATATTCGCTTTTAACCTTATTTTTCTTCCCGATAATGACCAGTTTCACATGCGGAGCATAGGCTGATAGTGCTTCTGACAGATTGCGCTGATAGCTTGTCCCCCCTGTCCAGCTTTTCATTAGAGGCATAACAACTTTGATAGGCCGTGTATCTCCCCGTGACATCATTTGACAAACTTTTTTATACCATCTTCCAACAGCCTAAAATATGGGGATAGTACGTTACTGAACGGATTATCTCGATAGATATCAGGCTCAGGACCTACCAAGAAGGTTTTCTTAGGAATAAACTTCTCTCCTACCATACGAGGTTCGCTCCAATATAAGAAGCTTCCATTATTATCACCCTCCGTCTCGGAGCGAAAAATAACATCAATCCTCCTTCCAGAGAACTTACTAATATCCACAGAAAGGTGTTTAAGAGATAATGATGACTCCAGATCACCTTCTACCATGAGATGATATGTATTGCCTTCGTATAGTAGAACTGCGTAATGAACTTGAGGAATGTGTTTAGAAGAAGAGCCCTGCACCAATACCGAAAAGTGAAGCTCTCTTAACCCCTCCGAGATATCAATCCCCCTGAAGACTGTCTCTCTTCTTTTACTCTGCGTCAATTCATGGTAGAAACCCCTTAACAAATTGTCCCCGGAAACAAGATAACACGGACTGGGTTGATTGCTCACCTCATTATCTCCCTCTGAAGTGCTAGAATACTGATCCATAAACAGGAAAAGATTCTCAGTTTGCACATTGGTCCAGATGTTTACTGGATCCCTTAACCAGTGATAATAACCATATTGACTGAATTCCTTATCCATAGCCTCTGAATCAGCATCAGTAACAGGGACCCACACTCGATTTAGAACTATGAAAGAAGGCTTTTGCCGAAGCGATAGACCAGGGTAGCAGGGCAGTTTCGTCTTCTCCCCTTCCAAAAAATCTTTGGTGATTCTCTCTCTTCCAGCAAAGCAAAGGACCGGGATGTCGGTATAAGCCGATAAAGTGTCTTCATTGCCGGCTACGGCAAAGCGGGCTTGTTCCGAAAATTGGGAAATCAATCGACCCGCTCTCACGCTCACAGTATGGTATTTACTCAAACCATGTAACCTATAAATAGCTGGCACCGAAAAGAAAAGCAATCCACCCATCACAAATACAATTAGTAGACGATCCCACAAATTTCTACGAGAGATCAAATAATACATAACAATACCAAAAAGAGTAGCCATCGCTGGCAGAAGCAAGTGTAGCGTCCATAAATGCCCTACCGCGGTACCAGGACCAAAAATGAAAAAAACAATTAACGGTGATGCGAGAAGTAAAGGCAAAACAATCTTCAAACTAATGTTTTTACCAGAGAAGCTTTCTTTCCGGACTGCCCAAATCCACAGGAAGGGAATAATCAAAGAAACTGCAGTAAAGTGAATTACAAATTGTCTAAACATCCTCCAATAAAAATAAACAGAGAATAATGTATTCCCGTATGCGTGATCCACTATGTAGTCTATCCAATGTCGCATTACACCTAATTCCGGACTGATACCAGGATCAATTGGAACGCCCGAGTTGCCTTGTATCATACTTGATATAATCATGTAGCCCAAACCAATTAAAATGGAGAATAAAGTAATGATTAGACTTAATCGAACACATTTTCTAATAATTAGAGAATACAAAATGAGAAATGGGAGCACAAAAAGAAAGTTCCAGTTTGACAGAACCCCAATAACACAGCTTAACGCAAGCGGGATGCCATACATCGGGCGAGGCTTTTCACTGAACTTGAAGAAGAAATAAAGCATCGCCGTTATCATAACGCATGCCTGGCTATCCATAAAGTGTATTCTCTCGAAATATGCCCCGGACGGGATAATAGCCCAGACTACCAGTCCCCAGATCGCCACGTTCCTGTTCAGTTTGTATGCCAGGAGCAAGTAGAGAAAGATCGCGCCCAATAGCCCTCCGGTCACAATATTGTACACATGATATACCGCCCCGTGGTACCCAAAAATGCGATAAAGAAGGCCGAGTGTGTTATGTACTAAAGGCGGGTGAGAAATATGATACAGCCGGTCTCCCGTATCAGCAAAAAACCAAAATGTGGGGAGGAATCTTTGTTCAACAAATCCATACGTGTCTAGATTTTTGGCAAAGCCGGAAAAAAATCCTGTATCTTGAGTAGCAATATGGGGGTAAGAGATATGATAAAAGCGCACCCCAACCCCAACTGCCAGAATTATCAGCACAAGAGCTATCTGCAAAATATTTCCCTTGATCCCAAGCATTCCCTTTGCTATTGGTCTTTTACCCATCTATCTTATCTGCTGTCATTTGTTAATTTATATGTTTCTAATGGATTCATGAACCAGGCAACCGCTCCCATCAATCCGCCACAGACAAAAAAAGTAATAAAGACAAGAAATGCATAGCTGACAGCTAATTCAGGGCTGAGGTCTATCAATGAGAAAAGATAAATCAACGCAGCATCGCGGGTGCCGAGACCTGATATTGAAATTGGAATGAAACTGATCAGGTTGGAAATGGCCATAAAGAGGGTAATGGTTATAAAATTAATAGATATACCCATCGCAATTGCGATCAAGTAACACTGCATGAAAAATACCGAATAACTAAGACATGTTAAAAGCGCTGAGAATATCAATTTAAAAGTCATTAATTGATTTATTCCATTATAAAAATCTTCAAACCTTTCTTCTATTTTATCTCTAAGCTGAGCCTTTTTCTTAATAACAGACTTATATATTAAGCTACTAACCTTTCCCGTCAATTGTTTGTTCAAGATAAGTAATGGAAACGAAATAAATATAATCAACAGAAGCAAAGAGGTGTTTGACAATTTTCCCAGGATACCAAATTGCCATATTCCAAGAAGCCCTAAAATTATTAAAAGGTATAAATCAAATAAACGATCGACAAGAACGCTTGACATGCCCTTGCTCAGCGATACATCCTTATCGGATTTCAGATAGACGACCTTTAGAAACTCGCCAAGTCTGCCTGGAGTAATAAATCCAATAAAGATACTGCTTATATATATTTGAAATGTATCAAATGCTGGATAAATTATTTTTTGTTGTTTAAGTAACTGATTCCATCTTAACGATTTGATAAAAAATTGAGGAACATTCAAAACTAAAACCAAAAGACATAAAAAAGGATTTATGTTGGAAAGATACTTTAGCAAAAGCTTGACATCAATATTTGTCAATATAAGTATAAGAAATAATACACCTAAGTATCTAATGTAGTTACGCAACTTTTTTATCACAGGTTAATGGCTTCTCAGTTTCATAATAATATGCAAACTTTGTCTTTTAACAAATGGGATTTTAGCCAATACCTTATCAATAACAATTAATATTTTGGCGATTATTTGATTGAAAGGGAAATACTTAAGGATGGAAATATGATCCGGAAATCCTGCCAAAGCGTAAGCCACAAACCCAAATCTTTCAATCTTTTCAATTGAAAATTTACCATTTTTATTAATAATCGTTTCCAGGTCTCTTTGTAAAAAAGCTTTATCATCTTCATCAAAGCTTTTTGATTTCTTATACATTATTTTGCGAGCCAATCGCACAATAAAAGAATCGTTACAAGGCTCAGAAAATACAAAAACACCATCTTTTTTTAAAATTCTATGCACTTCATTTAAAGTAAGATTAATATTAGGTATATGATGCGTTACCCCACGACAAACAACACTGTTAAAACTTTTGTCCTTAAAAGGTAGATGGTTGCCATCTCCAACAATTGCGCCTTTGGAACCTTTCCAGTTCTCTTTAACCGATTTCAGCATTTTAAAGGACATATCTAAGCCGTAAACCAATGTGAAATTCTTTACCAGATCAGGGATCAAAACCCCATTTCCACAGCCAAAATCGAGGACGCATGATTTACCACCATCTAAACAAAGATTAATAAGCTGATTATTCCAGTATTTTTGGAAAAGTTTCGAATAGTCATATCCATATCTAATGAGATATTGGTCCGCCAATTTTTCATGCAAATTGATTTGACGCTGTTGCCTATCCATTAATGATTATCTCCGAAATTAATGCTAAATTGCAACAACCCTATTCTTTGTTTTTTTTCATCCATTTTAAATGTTCCATAAATATCTTGAAAAGATCCTTTGCAGTACCAAAATCTCTAAATATTTCTTTTAAAACTCTCCAAGCATGCTTTGGTTTTGAAAAAAACTTTACATTAGCTTTTTTTATTGCCTTAATAATGTCATCGGGTTTTAAATAACCGTAATCAACAATGGCAGAATAATTTTGGTCGTAATCTTCCCAATTAGAAGCTACTAGCCAATTATTTTCTACAGCTTGATAGTAAAATGGTGTACCGGGATAAGGCACGGCTACCGCAAAATTAGCCATATCTAAAGGCAATTCTAATGCGCACCGACTATTTTCCTCTAAAGTTTCTTTTGTATCACCAGGAAGGCCATATACAAAATAACCCCATACTTCAATTCCGGCATTATGGATCATTTCAACAACTTCATATACCTGTTTAACAGTAATCTGTTTTCTAATGTTTTTTAACACTTTGTTAGAACAACTCTCAATCCCTGGAGCAATCATCCAGCAACCTGCTTGTTTCATAAGATCAACCATTTCTTGATCTATTGTGGCAATATGCGTATTACAAACCCACCTAAAGCGAAGCCCTTCCTTTATAATCTCTCGACATAATTCTTTGACCATTTTTTTATTAGCTGTGAACGTGTCCGCTTGAAACATGATATTACTAACACCCAATTTTAATAAATACTTTACTTCTTTCAGCAAACTATCGGCAGAACGCATGCGCACAACACTTTTCCACATTACATTTTGCCGACAAAAGATGCACTTATACGGACATCCCCGACCAGCCACAATAAATGTATAGTTTCCAAAGAAAGGCATTCGGTATTTCTTTAAGGGCAAAAGGTCATGGGCAGGCATTGGCAAATCATCCAGATTTTCGATAAAAGGACGTTCCTCATTTATCTGAACATTTGACCCATTTCTAAAAGCTATACCTTTTACAGCTTTCAAATGGCCATTGTTTTCCAAAACATCAATAAGTTCAACAAATGTCAATTCAGCCTCGCCCATAATAGCAAAATCTAAACTTGGAAACTTGATTAGAGACTCTTCAGGCCTATCAGTCAAATGTGGCCCCATCCCTATTGTGATAGCACCTAAGCTTTTAGCTAAAAACATTGTATACATATCATTAGTTAATGTTGTAGAAATAATGTTACTTACAACGTATCGTGGCTCTTTATCTTTTAAAATCTGCTTGAATTTGTCCCAATTGATATTCTCAGCAATAGCATCTATAATCTCTATAGAAAATTGATCTCGGACCAAAGCAGCCAGATATGCTAAGTTTGTCTGCGGCCATATCATTCGCTCACGAGTTTTCCTTCCACTTCTATTAACATCTCGTATAATGATGGACCCATCAGGCGATGGTGGATTTACTAAAAGTATATCTATGGACATCCTTTATCTCCCTATTCGTTTATCAATTAAATCTGCTAACATGCCAATGACCATCACCATAACAGCGGTCATCAGAACAACCCCAAAGGTTACATCCATAGCTTTACCCGTAAGAACCCAGCTTCCCAACAGTACAAGAAACGCCAATAATACTAAAAACAAGCTCAATGGAACAAAAATTTTTAATGGATTAAAATACAGAACGGTTCTGATAATCAATTGAATGAAATTCAGTGTGTCCTGTATCGGCTTTATTGTTGACTTTCCCTCGCGCCTAAAATAATCTATCGGTACATATTTTACTGAATACCCATTCGTCAACATGGCGAGTGTAATTGTAGAAGTAAATGAGAAACCATCTGGAAGAATTTTTATATATTTTTCTACTACCTCTTTTTTCATCACTCGTAATCCTGAATTCAAATCAGGTATTTTTGTGCCCGTCAAGTAGCTCGCAAGTTTTGTGATAAACCATTTTGCCGGTCTTCTAATTAGGGGGATCTTAACATTTTTGCCAACACGCGCACCTACAACCATGTCAAAATTACCTTCCTCAAAAACTTTCACCAATTCTACAATTCTTTCATGCGGATACGTTCCATCTGCGTCGGTAATTACAATACAGTCATATCGGGTATTGTTGATTCCTGTTTTCAATGCCTTGCCGTAACCGCAGTTTTCAGTGTGATGGATTATTCTGGTGTTCGGAAAAGAACTACTTTTCAATATGGATTCCGTTCCATCTGTGGACCCATCGTTAACAATAAGAATCTCATACTTCAGAGCCGAGCTTGCCATTTTTTCGGACAGATCTTGGACAGTGGATAAAATAACATCTTTCTCGTTATACACTGGTACTATCACTGATACTTGTTTGCTCATCTAGACGTCTTCCCCCAAGAATTACTTTGCACTTATTCTTTTCCCCAAAGTTCTATCCAACCTGAAAACATTCATTATCTGCAACGGCTTTGTCATACGTCCCCCTTTTCAGCAGCCATAAACCATTTGACGAAGTTTTTTACCCCTGACTCTAAAGGCATGGAGGCCCTAAATCCCATAGCTTTCAATTTTGATACATCAGCTTGCCAGTTGAGAGGCGTACCAGTGGGGACAACATTATCAAACTGAAGCTCACCCTTGTACCCTAAAGCATTGAAAACCACACCGGCCAATTCTGCGATCGTGACCTCTCGGCCAGTAGCGAGGTTGTAAACTTCACCCTGCATCGGGGCCGAATTGGCGACCACCATCAAGGCTCTAGGAATATCGAGTGCATGAATGAAATCACGGCTTTCTCTGCCAGTGCCCTGTAATATAATGGGGTTTTGAGTGAGAGCTTTGTGGCAAATATCCCAAAGCACCTGACGGCGCAGCCCTGAACCATAAGCTGAAAAAATCCGAACGCTGGCAGTTGGCAAACCATAAACTTTGGCAAACTCTTGACAAAGCTGCTCGCCCTGCCATTTGTGGAAGCCATAGGGAGAAAGGGGGGCAGGCGGTTGAGTTTCACTTACAGGCAAAGTCCTCAGGTTGCCGTATACTGCGGCGCTGGAGATATTAATAAATCGGCAACTGGGGACATCAAGCCGCAAGGCGTTGAGTATCTCAAATGTCAACACTGTCTGTGAATAGAAGTCAGCAACCGGGTCGGTAATTGATAAACCCACAGAAGCACGACCAGCACAATGGATACAAACATGAGGAGAATGGTCTCGCAGCAAGCCGCTCAATGCCGCATCTGGCAGATGGAGGGAGTGGTAAGCTGATAGATTGGCAAACAGTGCATTATCAGGGGGACAGTCATCAATGCCAGTGATACGCCAGCCTTGCTCGGAGAAATGGCGGGCAACGTAGCGGCCAATGAAACCAGCAACACCTGTAATAAGGACGGTTTTTTGCATTATTTTAGTCCTGTCCCAACATAAAACAACTCACATAATGTCTTCTGACGACCTTAACACCCGATTGAGCTTTACCTTACCGATATCTATGGCCAGCTTCAAAGCCGTCCTTGCCAGTAGTCCGATCACTCGCCAATAAAGAGAAGATCCTTTCAGAAGACTGATATATCTTTTTATGAATAGCAGGTAAGCAATGGCCTGCCTTCTACTTATAGATCCAGACCTGTGAATAACAGTTGCAATGTCCTTTATACACCACCTGAGAAGTAGAAAGAGGTTGGGGTGGAAGTCCTCACTCAATCTCTCACTTCTGAACACGTCTACGCTCTTAGACAATAAAGCCATTTGAGAACTGCTGTATGCATCAATATCCGGACTGGTAAAGGAGATAGATTTTTCGTGGGTCCGAAAAAAAACAAGGGGAGCATCGATATAGACTACCTTTTCCAGCAACCCAGTCCTGACAGCAAGCTGTATGTCGGAGTACGGTGAAAACCCCTGGCCAAGTTGTTCTATACCACCAATTCTCCTGATGTACTCTTTATCAAACACTCCGTAGCATCCTTGTGTCTTAACAGTACGCCTCAGATAACCTCGAAGGAACTGCCTCCCTGTTAAAAGATTTCCCACTGCCGTGGGAATTTTCTCTTTGCCTGGAAAGACAGTATCCATTATGTATGAAGTAAATACACATGGTTGAAAATCAAATTTGACCAATGAGGCATAAATCGATTCGAGAAAAGTCGGGGCATACATATCATCGTCGGCAAACCAGGTAAAATACCTTCCTTGGCTCATTTTAAGTAGTGAATTCATATTCGCAACTTCACCTATATTTTCAGTATAATTAACCAAACGAACCCTTGCATCTTTTATGCCCAATTCCTCAATAGAAATCTTTTCTTCCGGGCAGTCATTTCCAACTACTACCTCAAAATCAGAAAAAGTCTGCCGAATGATTGAATTCAAACATTCCTTCAGCATCTCTTTTCTCTTGTATGTTGTAACACCTATAGAGAATAACGGTTTTGTGCCGGATTTCATAGGATTTCTAAAACAATTTTTTAAACACTAATTTATCGACAATCTCGACGGACCGTCTTAACCCTTACAACACCTTAAGTATCCACATGGATTACAGGTAAATAGAAGCTTATTATTAAGTTCCCTATCCACTTCAAATCTATCATTTTCTTTTAGAAATTGATCAAGTGCTGTTTTAGGATTGTTTCCCGGTCCCCACGGTCTGGGCCGATGTTTTTGTTCTGGTATATCCTCTATAATAGTATCTCCACAAATGAGGTAATATCCATTTCCGACTAACGGAGAGTATAGTTCCAACTCTTTGAATACATGATCCTGAGTATGATAAGAATCCAGAAAAACCATGACCTCACGACAATCCTCTACAATGGATTTGATCTGACTTAGTGTATCATGTGCAACGGAAGAACCTTCAATCAACGTCAGTCTTTCAGAAAGTTTTCTGTATGAGGCGAGTCGTTCCTTAAGATCGTCAGGTATGTAGATATCTACTCCAATGATTCGCTCTCCTCCAAGAACCTCCATGAGTGTTGAATAAAACAACAGTGATCCTCCCCACGCAACACCCACTTCTATGATAAACTTGGGTCGGGTTTTGAAGATGATTTCCTGAATCGCAAACATATCCTGAGGAAGATTAAGGATCGGCTCACCGAACCAGTTAGTTTGATGAATCCACTGATAATAGTCGGCTTGTATCAACACCTTTAGAGCATCCCGGCGAAGTTCTTGATCCGCGGTCATCGCTTTTGCAGATTCCTTTCGCAGGGTTTCAAATTCTTCTCGAGTGTACAATTTTTTATTTGACATGATTCCCTCCGGGTGTTTTAAGTAATTCTATCGTTTCAGCAATATTTTTCCCCACACTCCCGGTAAATTCAAATCCTTGCTTTTTGAAACGCAAATTTGAAACCTCATATGATAATTGGTTCATGATTTCAGAATCTACATATTGGATTTCAAGCCGAGGTATATGTTTTTCTATGAATTCAACAATAGATTTTACTGTTAGGTTTTCTGTTAATATATTATAAATCCTTTGATCAAACAGATTGTTTTCAATAATAAACTTAATAGCTCTCACCGCATCATTTAATGCTAAATACGGCCGTTTCTGGTGTAAAGCCGTTCGCCAGACAGTGAGTGGCTGGCCCATGACCGCCTGCCAGCAAAACTTATTGACTGCGGTGTGAAATCGCATCCCGGGAGAAATACCACATATTGTTCCAAAACGGCAAATTGCAAAAGGTAATTTTCCTGAATCGCCCAAGGCCTGCAAAAATCTTTCTTCTTTCAATTTTGTCTTGGCATAAGGGCTTTGAGGTTGGAGTTCTGCAGGGGAGCAATCTTCATCTACGATGTCACGTTGGGTTCCGTACACACTTGTTGACGAAAGATGGATCATCGGGCATTTTATCTTGCTACAAGCTTCGGCGACTTTAGCCGTCGCGTTGTAATTAATATTTTCTACCTGTTCCTTATTTTTGAAACTACTCGCCGCGTCTGTGATTGCAGCCAAATGCAAAACGACATCAGCTCCATCAATAATAGCATTTAAATCCGTGGCCAACACATCTGCTTCAATGAAGCGATACTTTCCCTTGAGGGGTAAGTTAAACAGAGAACAATAACGCTGAGTTGCCAGATTATCGATCATAACGATTTCAGCTTCAGGGAAAAAAGATGGTATTTCACGAATCAAACAGGAACCAATATGCCCCAAAGCACCTGTAACCACAATTTTCATAATTTCACCTTAAATATTTTTTCAAGCAATTTCTATAATATGCTTTGGTTTTAATTAAACCGTTTTTTAAATCATGCCGAGGAGCCCAGTCCAAAACCTCTTTGATTTTTTGATTACTAATAACCGCGTCACCAACATCGATTAATTTTCTACCTTTAGGCCATCTAACAAATCTCACTTTGCCTGAACCTATGTATTGTACTGTTTTTTTAGCAATTTCAGCGATGGTATAATGTTTATCGCCAACAGCAAAAAATGTTTCTCCGTTGATCTTGTTTGTTTGAGAAGCAAGAATAATCGCTGCAATAGCATCATCTACATAAATCGCGTTTCTTTTTTGTTTTCCCTTACCAAACACAGTTATATCCTTTCCTTGCAATGCCAAACCAATAAAATAATTGTTAAAAGTAAATTCCGAGCTATGTATGCTGGCTCTTGGCCCAAAGACATTGGACAACCGAATGACAGTGGCTCGTATTTTATAGGCATTTGCATAAATCAGCACATATTTTTCCGAGACACTTTTATTAGCCGAATAGATATCAGCTGGAAACTCAGGATGCTTTTCATCAGCAGGTTGATATTGAAGCTTACCCAATTGGGAGCTGGTACCAAGTTGAACAAACTTCACATCTCTATTAAAGCGGCGAATTGCTTCTAGGATATTTATCACTCCCCTGCTATTCACATCTAGATCAATCCAGGGTTCTCGCATTGAAAAAGGGTGAGATGTAGAAGCGGCACAATTAAAGATAATATCTTTATTGATGATATGCTGGGATAGCTGCTCAAAATTCAGTATGTTATAGTAAACTAATTCAACAGAATCTTGGATATCATGGATATTATATAAATTACCTCCCGAATGTGTGTCTAAACAGTCATAAATGGTAACTTTTGCCCCAAGCTCAAGGCATTTATGGGCTAAATTACTTCCGATGAATCCTAAGCCTCCAGTGATAAGAATCTTTTGACCATTGAGGTTCGGTAGTTTATTATTCATAGTCTTCATTTACCTCTCCCCACTCTCAAGCAATAGATAGTTTATTGGTTTCATTGCGCGTACACGAATCATTGGATCACGATCCTCTTTCCAGCGAAAGAATGATATTTCCAACTCTTGGAATTCCAAATGCTTCAATATGGCTCTAATTTTAGGAACGGTGTAACAATTTTTATGGAACTGACCTTCCCCATTTTGACTGCCAAAAATCGAAGCCATTAAATAGCCCCATCGGTTTTTTGTGGAGTATGAATATTGCCCGAACCAATGTTGTTGAGCAATCGCTTCAGCATCATTCCGATAAAAATCTTTCCAATTATCATCAGCAGTCAGCCATAATTTGACTATTTCCTCAAAATTCGTCGTTGAAAACTCGAAAATGCCTCCCGGACGAAGCATCCGTTTTACTTCATAAAAAAACTTGGGTTCTTCTATAAAGGAGAGATGTTCAATCAAGGAATCTGCTCTGACTTCAGCAACACTTCCATTGGGAAAAGGAAGATTAAAAATATCACAGTCATAAATCTTAATATCATCAGGAAACTGTTGCTGAGGATAACGCAGCTTTAATGTTTCTAAGCTATCAGAATCGATATTGATACACCCTCTTGAGGGACGTCCGCCACAACCTATGTTTAATTTAATATCCGTGTTATTCTTTTGCATAACTCTTCTTCTCAATATGAACACGCTCTAGGGCTGCTTCCAATGTTTGGTCTATTCCTTCTATGAATGAATAGTGAGTTTGCCAACCCGTTATCAAGGTAAATTGCCGTGTATCAGCGATGAAATTGCGTTCTTCAATCGCAGATTGAACAAAGGGGGGTTCGATGTGTTTCACAGAAACGCGCTTTCCCGTCTTTAAGGCAACCCGGTCGGCTACAAGATTAATCGCCTGAGCAATAGTGTGCCCCTCACCACTTCCGATAACAAAATGTTTACCATTCAACTGTCCTATATGCATTGCTGCTCTCAGAAATGCGGAAATCACATCTTCTACATAAACATAATCTCGCAGATAATCACCTTTTCCATAAACCGTCAATGGTTCACCTGCCAACGCTTTGCGTAGCATCGTATTGATTATCCCTCGATCAGTACTACTACTCTTTGGCCCCGGTCCATAGACATTCGCTAAACGTAAAATCGTTCCCTGGACAATTCCCTGCTGGGAATAATATTTCAAATAATTTTCGGCCATCAACTTATGTATATCATATACGGTAACTGGGTAATCTCCGTGTGTCTCATTGACCGGCAAACTTTCAGGGATACCTACCTCGGTAACTGTGCCAGAGAATATAATTATAGGCTGCATCCCTTTACTTCGGCAACTCTCCAGCAAATTCAGCATTGGCAGAACATTGCTTTGTAAATCAGCCAATGGATTTTCATTTGCCACATACACACTGGTCTGTGCAGCAAAATGATAAACAATATCTATATCTTCTAATGCTTGCTCCCAAATCTCCTTCGCATGAATATCTCCAATGATATCCATAATGTTCGCTATTCCATTTATCGGCAACAACTTACTATTTCTGCTTAAGCGAACAATTGTACAGTTAATGTCTTTTAATAAATGGATCAAGTTAGCCGCTAAATAACCATTGGCTCCTGTTACCAAAATCCGCTTTCCTGTGTAATACGAAAGAATTTGATTGTTCATTTAATAGATGGCCCTGCCAACCAATCATATCCTACGTCGGGATCATCATGTGGTATTCGTATTTCATCGGACAAATCGTAAACCCCTGAAGTAACATAAATGATATGCAAAGGTCCTTTCAAGCACTTGTATCCATGTAGCACTTCCGGTGGGAAATAATAAGCCCTGGGTTTTTCATCATCACCAATAAGAAATTCCACTGTTTCTCTGTAGGTTGAGGACTTTAATCGATTGTCATATAGAACAACTTTTATTTTACCTGAAACCACATAATTCCACTGGGACTGTTTTTTATGACCGTGCCAAGCTTTTATTACGTTTTCCTTAACTAAAGAATGGCTAAGTTGACCAACACTGATTTTTTCAAATTCTTCGGAAAATCGAAAAAGCTCCCGGAAAAATCCTCTTTCATCGGTATGAGTTACCAACTCTTTTATTATTACCCCATTAATCATGAATCTTCCTTTCTAAAAAGTAAGTTACATGAACCAGCCACTCTATAATCTAACGGAAAATTGTCAAAATGATGGCAGGGTTGGTAATTTACTGATTTATAGATTAGACTATAGTTGTTGTCTCTAAATAATTGTATGATTTCTTTTAGCTCAAAAATCCAATATGCCATTCTCCTTCCCTGCATATTAACCTGAGTTGTGGCAAAAGTTTTCATCTTTCCCATGAAATGGTCAGTCAACAAAATATACTTTGGAGCCTTACTGATTAATTCAGCGAGTAATGCCTTATAATCCTGTATGTATTGAAGAGTACTCCCTAAGTATACAATATTCACTTTATGTAGCTCTGAAATATCTTCAAGAAAAAGAATGCTGTATTCCTGAGGAAATATCTTCCTGCCCAGTTCTATTTTTTTCATTAAATCAATAACATAATATTTGATATTGGCACAATCTATTGAATTAAGACAATCTATGTAAGACGTACCCATCCCCCCTCCATAGTCAAGAATGGATATTTCCTTTTCTCTATCCATAAAGGTGGCTACAAGCATTGGAAGGAGGTTTGATATTTGCGATCTCGGTGTTGGTTGTGGTAAAATTTTTTCATCTACTAGAAAATTTCTGAATTTTTCAACTGTCTCAGTATAGGTGTCTTTTAATGATTCTTGACTATCGTAACCCGTGGCATTCTTTATATCTGAAAAGTTTTCATAGATTCCCTCAAATGTATTCAATGGCAGGCGCCCATTCTTAGTAATAATCCTGCACGCTTTAACAAATAAGGGCGGTAGTACCGACTTAATCATATTCTTTACTTTTTGCATGTTCATTACAGTTGACTCTATTCTTTTGTTTGCGTCTGTGGTTACTTTACTCTTTTGTCAACAAAATCTCTTATGGTATCGATAACAGTGTATATATCTTCCTTAGTCAGCTCAGGATATATTGGAATAGAGAGTATCTCCTTGGCTACGCACTCGGTTTGAGGCAATTTCCCATTGACTCCAGCATAGGCTGGCTGCTGGTGAACAGGCACGGGATAATGTATGGCCGCCCCAATACCTTTCTTCCGCAAGAACTCAAGAAGCTCGTCTCGATCTCTGGTGCGGATCACAAAAAGGTGATAAACGTGGACAACGCCTTCCATCACCGTCGGAAGCACAAGGGGAGTCTCATCAAGCCCCCTACGATATAATTCAGCAATTCGCGCACGCTTGGCATTGTCCTCATCGAGATATTTGAGCTTGACGCGCAAAACTGCGGCCTGGATTTCGTCCAGTCGTGTGTTCCAACCAGAAATCTGGCTCACAAAACGCCTTGCCCACCCGTATTCCCTTAAGAGCCTTGCCTTTTCAGCCAGTGTATCATCATTGGTAACGACCATGCCGCCGTCGCCCAAGGCACCGAGATTCTTGGTGGGATAGAAACTGAAGCAGGCCATGTCTCCGAAAGAGCCGACTCGTTTATTCTTATACGTGGCCCCATGGGCCTGGGCACAGTCCTCAATGAGGCAAAGATTATGTTTTTTAGCAATTTGAAAAATAGGTTCCATATCAGCGGACTGACCATAAATATGAACCGGGATAATTGCTTTTGTCTTTTGCGTTATAGCCGCTTCTAATTTAGCTGGATCAATAGTATAAAAATCCGGTTCAATATCCACAAAAACTGGTTTGGCGCCTGCAAGCTCTATCGCTGATACTGTCGCTACAGCAGTGTGCGAGACAGTAATTACTTCATCACCTTTTCTTATATCACAAGAGACAAGAGCCAAATGCAAAGCTTCCGTACCGCTACCAACACCAATTCCATGACGGACCTCAATGTATTTAGCAAATTCCTCTTCAAAGGCTTTCACTTCCTCCCCCAGAATATACCATCCGCCATCAATTACACGAGAAATTGCAGCATCTATTTCTTCTTTATAAGAAAGATACTGGGCCTTTGGATTACTACATAAAATCACTCTAACACCTGCACTTTCGGCACATAGATAATCCACTTTCCATCGGATTCTATAAATTTTTGTTCTTTAGCCATTATTTCTTTTGCATGGTTATAGGCAAACAGAAGAGCATAGTCAGGATAATTAGCTAAAAAATCTTCATAGGGATGAATCGGGATATGTGCTCCAGGACTGAATTTTCCCTGCTTAAGCGGAGTTGTATCACTAATAAATTCAATATGATCGGCAGTAATTCCACAATAGTTGATAACGGTCGTACTTTTGGATGTTGCAGCATAGCCCACAATTTTCTTCCCTTGCTGTCTTATATTATTCAAAAGTGCTATTAAACTATTACGGGAATGTTCACAGTTCTTGCGAAATATTTCATATGTTTCCGGCTTATCTAAACTCATCAGCTTCTCTTTTTCTAGCTGTTTATATACCTCATCAGAAACAGGACGTGCTCCTTTATGGGCGATTATATATCGCATTGAACCTCCGTGTGTCTCTTGAGGTTCGATATCAACCACTTCCATACCATGCTGTTCAAAAAGATACTTTATGGAGGAAACAGAAAATAAG
>JAUVVS010000172.1 GCA_030604545.1 Deltaproteobacteria bacterium
CGATGGCCCTCCTTTCTTTTTATCATAAAGATGATCAAGGGGGCTTTTGATATCAGTGATCCGTTCCGGAATAAGGTGAAGATATATGATGGTGGTTTTTATAGAGGTGTGACCAAGGAGTCGACTGATGGTATATAGATCAGTTCCCTGGGAAAGCAAATGAGTGGCAAAGGCGTGCCGAAGGGTGTGAGTACCCCGGCCTCTTTTTATGCCGGCTTTTTTTTTGCCTTTTGAAAGATACTATGAACCGCTGAAGGGCTGATATGGTTCTTTCGGTTTTGCCCTGGAAACAACCATTGTCCAGGTTTGTATTTGCGCCAATATTCTTTGAGTTCCGGAAGTAAGCTTCGAGAAAGGATAGTGTAACGGTCTTTTTTACCTTTACCCTGTTCAATTCGGATCATCATCCTGGAGGGATCACTTTCAATATGTTCCGGCTTTAGGCGGATGACCTCACTTAGCCGAAGTCCGGCACTATAAACAGTCTTGAGTCTAACTTTGTGCTTAAGGTTGTTTGTTGCATCAAACAAACGTTTAGCCTCTTCCTCACTGATAATAATCGGCAATTGCCTGGTTCTATGCCTTGGCGGGCATTTAAAAGTGATTTCATCCCATTTCAAAATGTTCCTACAGAAACAGGAGATGCCTGAAAAATGATTGTTGCATGATCCCCACGCCAGCTTTCGATCTTCAATCAGATAGCGAAAGTAGTCTTGAATTTGATCGTTTGTAAGCAGGCCTGGTGAATTTTTGTAAAAATCGGCCAATCCTTTAACTGCTGCAATGTAATTTCTTTGGGTGTGAGGCGAAAAACGTTGAAGGGTCATGTAGTTCAGAAATTGGGTTCTTAGATCACTGCTCATAGTAATACCTCCTTGATAAAAGTTGATAAGAATTAGACACATCCGTCTACCAAGAAGGTATTATAACTGAGAATCGTTGGAATGAAATGTTAATTTTGTTGGGATATGATCAATATAGACCAGGACGGGGGTACCTTTCCGCGAAGCGGTTCAGTTCTTGCCTCAATCATGCATTTCAAAAAATTGAAGATTTGTAACGGAAATCGCAAAGTCAAATCGTACTATATACGAATAATCCTACAGAAGCAAGTTTCAGTATTTTTGGGTTTTAATTATATATCTGAATCTCTAAAGGTATGGCTGGAGAATCATGTCTTATGAAATAGCCTTCCGGGGATAGATCGACATCCCTGGAAGTTAAGAAAATCGGAAGGTTAACGGCGTTTATAGAAGGTTATTGAATTTTTTGTTTTGTGCTATCGAGAGATGCCAAGCTCCGTGGATTTCCTGCTCAATGGAATGTAGTTGTTTTTATTATTTCATCGGGGTGGAATTTATTCCTCTGGGGTCAGCGGAAAGAAAAAAATATGTGAAGGCTCGGCGTCCTCTGCCTGCCCGTAGGTCCCCGTGGAAGTACCGCACCGGGACAATGCCGGCAGATGGTACTTGGGCGTCTTTGCGGTGAATTAAAATTTTTGTAATCAATACAGACTATTTCAGTGGTGGTAATTGACATTTTCAAAATCAGGCTATATACTTTTTTACTAATCTGCTATGAATTGGCCCAGGTGGCTGTCAAAAAGATAGAAAAATATCCTGAAAAAAAAGACTCAATTTTGGAAGCCCTTTCCTTAGCCTTAAACTCAGAAATTAAACGGGTGGAGGTTGATTTATCGGTCAAGGCAACATCAACCATCAAGAATATAGCAGTCCGTCTATAATATAAACGGGAAAAAGAATGGACTATATTAAAGCGCTTGTTGATGAAAATATTGATAGAATAAAAATAGCGAATATTCTGGATGGCAGTCTGAGAGAAGACGATTTTTTTTGCCAAAAAAGCCGTGAGCTCTTGACTGGCATAGGCATTGATGAGGATGTTGCTCTGATGTTGCTTGCCCACCACAAATCCAAAGCAAAGTATGGCTATGCTATTTCCCAAAAAGATCTCTCACATATAGTGGAGATTGCCACAAATAAAGAGAATGAGGCTCCGCTGAGACGGCTAATCAATTCGCCGTTTTTCCTTGCCAAAGCGTGTTGGTTATACGAACATGCCCCTTATTATTTCTTTTATGATATGGAAGAATCGACAGATCGTGACTCTTTTATCATAGAATTTTCCAAACAGTATGAGGCCAATTTCCTGGGAATCAGGGTGCCAATAGACACCTGGAGAAAAATAGAAAATCCGAATCGAATCCGGGCCACAACTTTCTGGGAAAGCAAAATTTTCGATCCTCTGCTGTTAGTAAAATATGCAATAGATAATAATATTGAAGGTATAGAACTGACAGTCGATTTTCATCCTTTCAATTACACCAAACTGCTTCCGGAGGAGTTTTCACATGAGAAGCGCAATCAAATAAAGGAAGCATGTCTTAAAAGCGGAATTAAAATTGATATCCATTCACCAATTATTGGTCCTTATTGCCCATCACCTGATCCATCTATAGGAAAGCAGAGATTTCATAATCCAACGGAATGCCTTGAAATCCAGTACGAAGTAATTGAGCTAGCAAAAGATATCGGAGCAGGGTCAGTTGTTTTTCATCTGATTGGCAGATCCAACCTGAAAGCAATGGTGGACCTGATAGAAAAGGCGGGAGGAAGCGATGTAATTGTAACTATTGAGAACTACTTCCATACTAAAATCCGACAAACTTCTGATGAATTTATCGCCTGCATCAATGAAATAATTAATTCATTGCCGGACGAAATAAGAAAGAATAATTTTGGGGTAACCTTCGATGTGGGGCATGTGAACATAGAGGGGGAAGATCCAATTGTCGCTGCTGATAAAATCGGAAACTGGTGCCTGAAAAATGGTATCTATTTCCGTCTTCACGCAACCGACAACTACGGAAACCTGCTTCATAATCCCCCAGCGCACAGCGCTGACGTGCACAGTAAAGTATCGGGCCGAGGAATAAATAATGAAATGATAATCAAACTGTTACGCAGCATGGGACATCAATTTGATGTTGTTGCGGAACAGATTCAGCCCCTATCGACACAAGATATCGTCTGCATACATGAAGCCCAGTCATGTGATATTGACAAGTCATATGGGCACTTTGTTGAAAAGGGAAGAGAGAAGCTAACGACTGTTGCATTTGGATCATTGATAGACTCTGAGATTGTCAAGGAAAGAGCATACCAGTTTTTGGCAGGAATGAAAGACATCTCTTACCTAAAAGAATATCTTGTATACAGAAAAATTCAGGATAAAAAGAATTTAACCTCTGATGAAGCAAAAAGGATTTCTAAAAGTTTTATGAAAATGCCGCAAAAACTTAAAAAAAATATAACAACATATTTTGACGATTTACTGTTACCTATCCAAAGCGAAACAGGCGCTATCCAGAAGAGAAAGGAAGATTTAATATGCCAAAATATAAGCGGAGGTTTATTTGCCACTATTAGTAATGGACATCTGAATCAAATTTTTTCTAAAGACAAGATATATAGCAAAGGAGAGATTATATGCGAAGAAAATGTACCAGGATATGAGATGTATTTTATAAAGGAAGGAGAAGTCACAGTACACATAAGCGGACACGTAGCATCACTTGGGCCAGGTGAAATATTCGGCGAGATAGGTCTTTTCTATAATACTGTTAGATCTGCTACAATTAAAGCCGCTAGTGAGAAGACTAAGTTAGGAGTCCTGACCCGTAAAGGCTTGGAAAACCTGTTTAAAGGCTGCCACCCTTATGCTTATGATTTAGTATACAGACTCTACAGTATTTTGCCTGACAGATTACGTAACATGGATGAAAAATACAGGTCCGCGATCCGCAACCTTCAGCTTATATTTGAAGGTGATGAACTGGATTTGCCGAATATTGATCATATGCAAATCAGGGACAAGTGGGAAAAGGCCAATTTTTTTCCTACATTATCTCAAGATGAAGCAAAAAGAATTTTTCGTGAAGTTAAAATATTTGACGCGGATCAATATATAATTGCCGAAGGAGATCAGGGAGAAGGGGCCTATTATATTTTGGAAGGAAAAGTAAAGGTGGTTACCTTATCCTCAATTTCCGGTGAGATCATCCTGGGAGAATTAGGTGTTGGCGAAATTTTTGGTGAAATGGCTTTGATAGATGAAAGACCGAGGTCCGCAAGTGTCGTGACGATGGCACCCTGCAAATTGGGTTTTATCAATAAGGTCTTATTTAATGAATTTATTGAAACCAGGACCGATTTGGCTTTTCGTTTGATGAATTTTATATGCTTATCGCTTTTCAGTCATATTCTTCGACTTAATGAACTCTACTCGAATATAAAAAAAGAGTAAGGGCTTCATATAATTGTGGAGAAGTGCAATAGATTCCCCCCTTTTAAACGGCATAGCCGGCACCGAAAATGGTCATTTCAAGTTTTTGGGCAAGATCAGAAACATTGGTGATGCCAATGATTTTACGCATGTAAACAACCAAATAATAATCTACTCATCAAATTGGAATCTGATTACCCATAAGCAGTCTTAAAGACGATAACTCACCGACCTCTGATTTAAGTAAATCATAAAACAGCTAAGGTTAAAGAAGACATGATTCATTATATTTAAACTTAGGTGTTTCATTAAACGTTAACATTTACTAAGGAGCAAATATGTCCGATGTCGTAGATAATCCGGAAGGATACTTCAGACAGTTTATACCGAAAAGAGATCAACTGCTGGTCGAACTGGAGGAAGAAGCCCGGCGAGAAGAAATTCCCATTGTCGGACCAATAGTAGGTGAACTGCTGCATATTCTGGCAAGGGTAACTCAAGCCGAGCGAATATTGGAACTCGGCACAGCTACCGGATATTCGACAATCTTTCTAGCCAGAGCGTTTACATCCACTAGGGGAAGACTGGTGACCATCGACAACGACCCAGATATGGCAGCCAGAGCCGCAACTAATTTCCAAAGAGCCGGCCTATATCAGCAGATTGATATAATTGTCGGTGATGCTCAGGAGAAACTAGCCGAAATGGACGAGTCTTTTGACTTCATTTTTCTGGATATTGAAAAGGAGTACTATGCTGCAGTTTTGTCTCACTGTCGCCGACTGTTAAAACAGGGCGGATTGCTGGTGGCAGACAACGTGGGATTCAAAGATGCGGATCCTTTTAACCGTTTGATTTCCGGATCATCGGAATGGAGGTCTGTTAACCTTTTCGCATATCTTCCCCTCCATTCACCAGAGAAAGACGGGCTGTGCCTGGCACTGCGACGCTAGAATATGCTATTAATTTAAAGCGATTAAACTCGTTATTCACTTCAAAAGCAAATTCTTTAGGGAGTCTCCTAATTCAGGTCCAATTCTATTTTCCCATACTTTTGCGCCACTCGACTCATCAATAAAATTGAGCCGA
>JAUVVS010000279.1 GCA_030604545.1 Deltaproteobacteria bacterium
CAAGGGGAACGCTTACAACCTGGGAGGCCATATCCCACCCGGGGCACGTGGGCACAATCCCAACCTGACCCTATACACCTACGATACAACGAAGGCCAGGTCTCTGCTTGCAGAGGCAGGTTATCCCAATGGATTTGAGATGACTCTTATTACCCCCGAGGCGCAGAAGCTGGAGGCGAAGATCATGAAGAGGATGTATGAGCGGATTGGCCTCAGGGTAAATCTTGAAGTGTTCACCTGGCCTGTTTGGCTGCGAAAAGTCTGGTGCCCGACTGAGGAGCTCGCTCAAAAGCAAGATTGGGACGTATCGGTCTGCTATAACACCGACTCGTTCGGCCATTCAGGGGCGGCGCATTTAGTCTATCCATTTCTCGACTCTTCCGGAATACGATGGATAGAGTATGATCCGGTTTATGAAAAAATGTGGAAAGACATGGCCGGAACGGTAGATGAAAAAGCACAGGATGAGAAGATGCGGCAGATGGAGCAGTACATATACGATCGCGCGTATGCGGTTTTCATCTACTCCCCCTTGAACCTCTACGCCGTGAACAAGGTGGTCAACTTTGTGCCGCAGAAGTTTACGACCTTGCGACTCAAGGAGTCTTCCGTGACAGACAATCATTGGTCCGTACGGTAGAAGGTTGAGGTCGCAAGGTCCCCCGAAGACCAAAGGCAGTAATTGTGCGCTTTTAAGCGAAACATCCCATAAATGCTTGCTTTTGGACATAAAGCAATACTTGGAATCAAATAAATATAATTCCAGGTTTCTGCCTTCTATACGTAACACAATACGCAGGACATTGTTTTTGATTTTGCTTTGAAATCTTCAGAGAATTTTAAATGATTATGGAAGTTAGGGTATTACCGGGCGGGCGGTGGATCTGGTTCTTTTGTGACAATAGGTTAAGTATCTGAATCAATTGGCGGAGAGGGTGGGATTCGAACCCACGATCCCGTTTTCACAGGATACCGCTTTTCGAGAGCGGAGCCTTCAGCCGCTCGGCCACCTCTCCGGCATTCTTAAATATTCGTATTTTTCATTAAACTTTTTGATGTGGCCTGTCAATGATCTTATTTAAGGTACTAAGGCAGAAACATTTCTTTTACCTCATCCGTATAGGAACCATCTTTGCCGTAAATTACCAGAGGAGAACCTACCTTTAACCCCTGGCGCGCACCTTTAATCCCTTCCAATAAAATCAGTTTTGCTTCTGTATCCCAGCCGGAATGAATCATCCGCAGAAATTTTGGCTCGATATTGACCGATCGCATTTGTGCCAAAATATCAGCCGTGCGTTCAGCCGGATAAACTGTTACAAATCTTCCTGAAACAGTTAACATGCGAAAGGCGCTTTTGACCACGTCACAAAGAGTAGCATTGATTTCGTGTCTTGCAACTGCTCGCTGTTGATTCGGGTTTATTCTTCCTGAGCCGACTTTCCTGAATGGAGGATTACTTATAACCAGACCTACCGATCCTGACACCGTATCATGCTTTAGCTTTTTCATATCCATACAAAGGATAGTAATACGATCCTCCATGCAATTTTCTTTTATATTGAGCAGTGCTAAATCAGCGAGTTCCTTCTGTACTTCAATTCCATAAATTTTTATATCAGGATGACGGTATGCCAGTATCAGTGGAATGATGCCGCATCCTGTCCCCAAATCAAGAATATTATCATGTTTTTGCGGTCTGGCATAATGAGCCAGCAAAACAGCATCGATGGAAAAACGGTAGCCGAATCGGCTCTGCTTAATATGGATACGCCCATTAAAGAAAGTATCTGAAGTAAGTGATTTCATTCACTCGACAGATCCTATTTTGAATTTTATTTCTTCAATTAGATTTTTTCCCAAAGCATTATTGACTTTTGCTTTAATCTCCTCTTTCATGAATTGAAGCTGATGCATCCATGTGGAACTGGTGACGTGCACCAGAAGAAGTTTTCCTTTGAATGCAGCCGGCTGTGCATTTTTTGCGATTGCCTCGCCAACCAGACCATTCCACAGGCTCCAGACATGTGATAGTTCTTCATCAGATTCAATGCGGTAGTTCTTTATAGCTTTATCAATAATGTCGCCTATATGAACAAATTCCCTTTTATTTCTCCGATCTTTTTTCACAATATCAAGACTATTCAGTGACTGACTAATGTGTCAAGAAAAACTCGTAACTATTCAGAAATCTTTTTCTCCGATAGTATGGTTTTCAAGCCCTCCGGGGCGTAGGCCATAGGGGCTGGAGGCCACAAAGACACTAAGAGACCAAGATTATAGAATAATTTATTTTCTCGCTAAGTTTTTTTATTTATTCTCTCTTTGTGCCTTGGTGCCATAGTGGCTAAAATATTATAAATTATTCGCTTTTTGCTTGACTTTAAAATATATAATTTAGATAATAGTTCTTTTGTATCAAAATTTACTCTAACATCATGAAAATTACAGGATAAAATTATGGCATGGGATTGGGATAAACTTAAGGGACAACAGCAGTATGGGAACTCGCGACCTCCCCAGATGGATGAGATTTTAAAACAAATAAAAAAGTTCAAATTACCGGGGGGGCCATTTATCATTCTAATAATAGTAGCTGTTTTACTTGGTCTTTCGACTTTTTATACCGTTAAGCAGGATGAAGTTGGTGTTGTCCAGCGATTCGGCAAGTATGTACGTACCACCCAACCGGGTTTGAACTTCAAGCTACCCATCGGTATAGAAAAAGTTACAAAGGTCAATGTCAAACGTGTCTCAACTGAAGAGTTCGGTTTTATGTCTTCAAGAGATACTTCCAGGTCCCGTTTTTCATCTTCCGGGCAGAGTGCAAATATTTCTCTGATGCTCACCGGCGATCTGAACGTGGGTCTGGTTCCATGGATCGTTCAGTACAGAGTAAAGGATCCTTTTAATTACCTTTTCAAGATCAGAGACGTCCGTCGAATACTCATTGATATGTCCGAAGCGACCATGAGGCTTGTGGTGGGCGACAGAAGCATAAATGAAGTCATCAGCAAACGGGATGAAATAGCGGTTGAAGCCAGGATTGTCCTGCAAAAAGAGCTTGACGAAGCACAAGCCGGTATCCATATCGTCACCGTAGAGATGAAAAAAACCAATGTTCCTGTGCCTGTACAACCATC
>JAUVVS010000108.1 GCA_030604545.1 Deltaproteobacteria bacterium
GTTAAAAAAAACCCATGAAAAATTGCTTCACCAGGATAAAATGGCCTCTCTTGGAAAGTTGTCCGCTTCGGTCGTCCATGAAATCAACAATCCTATTGCCGGCATATTAAATCTGACCAAGCTGATCAAAAGGATTATTGAAGAAGGATTGACTATTGGGGAAGAGGAGTTTGAAAAGTTTCGTCGATATTTGGATCTCATGGAAACGGAAACCCAGCGAATCGGCCGCATAGTTTCCAATCTGCTCGCTTTCTCCGGGGAATCCAAAATGGAGTTTAAACGGGTGGACATCAACCGGTTGATCGAAAAAACACTCTTTTTGAATTCGAATCTTCTTAAAATCAGCGGTGTCAAGGTTGTAAAACGGTTGTACCCGGGCTTGCCCGAAATAATCGGCTCAGAGGACCAGCTTCAGCAGGTTTTTATGAATATTATCTCTAATGCCGCTGAAACTGTCGAGGCCACCGGAAGCGGTGTCCTGAGTATTGAAACCCGGCACCTTTTAAAAGCCGGTAAGATTGAAGCCAGCTTTAAAGACACCGGAGTAGCCATCCCCAAGGAAAATATCTCCAAAATTTTCGAACCCTTTTTCACTACAAAAAGGAAAGGCAATGGTGTTGGGATAGGTCTATCTGTGGCATACGGGATTACGCAAGAACATGGCGGGTCTATTTATGTGGAATCGGAAGAGGGAAAAGGTAACACCTTTATTGTCAAACTTCCCCTGAAACAGTTATCTGCTGATCTTGACCAACATGGAGGTCTTCATGGATAACACCAAAATCCTTATTGTTGATGATGAGCTGATCATGCGGGAGTCTTTGGCCGGCTGGCTTGAACGGGACGGCCACGAAGTTTCGGCAGCAGCCAGTGGAGAAGAGGCTATGGAAGTATTAAAAGACTCTCGCTTTGATATTCTGCTGGTCGATATCAAGATGGAAGGGATGAGCGGGCTGGATGTTCTAAAACAGGTCAAAGAAAATGATCCTGATGTGGACGTGGTCATGATTACCGCCTATGGGTCAATTGCTACAGCCATTGAGGCCATGAAAAACGGAGCCTATGATTATCTACTCAAACCATTTGATCCCGATGAATTGGGCGTACTTATTGAAAGGATCATTGAACACCAGGCTCAGCTTCGAGAATGCATGTTTCTTAGGGAGCAGTATAAAGAGCGTACTCGTTTCGAAAGCATGATCGGCCAGTCCAGACCTATGCAGGAGATTTTCGACTTAATCCAGGACGTGGCGCCAATGGACTCCACAGTTCTGATTTACGGAGAGACTGGTACCGGAAAGGGATTGGCGGCCAAGGCCATCCACACCAACAGCCCTTACAGCGATGGTCCCTTTGTGGTGGTCAACTGTGGGGCTATCCCCAGTCACATTATGGAAAGTGAACTGTTCGGCCACCAGAAAGGAGCCTTTACGGACGCCAAAGAAACCAAAAAAGGACGCCTGGAAATGGCCCATGGCGGCACTCTTTTTTTAGATGAGATCGGGGAAATCAGCATGAGAATGCAAATTGATCTCTTGCAGGTTCTGGAAGACCATGTATTTTATCGGGTTGGTGGTACTCAGCCCCTCGAAGCCTATTTCCGTGTCATTGCCGCCACCAATAGAAATCTTGAAGACGCCATCAAAGACGGAATATTTCGAGAAGACCTTTATTACCGCCTGAATGTAATCTCCTTTACAATGTCCCCCCTTCGAGAACACAAAGAAGATATCCCGCTTTTGGCCGAACACTTTCTTCATCGTTTTTCGCAGGAGACCAACAAGCCCATAGACGGGATCAGCCGTGAGGCTATGGACGAGATGATGCTTTATGAATGGCCCGGAAATGTAAGAGAGCTGGAAAATGCCATTGAAAGGGCCGTAGTGGTGGGTAAAGGACGCACAATTATGCCCGATGATTTACCCATTTTCCGTTTAGAACACATTACCGTTTCGAAAGACAACTCCTTAAGGGAAGTCGAAAAGGCTCACATTATTCAGATACTTAATGAAAACCAATGGAACATTGCCAAAAGCTCCAAAACCCTGGGGATTGACCGCTCCACACTGTACAGTAAAATTAAGCGTTATAAGATAAAAAAGCCAGCCTGATAGTCAATACAATTCCATGTAGGTTTCATTAGGGGGCGGCCTTTAAAATCGATTTGATTTTCTGCCAAAGGTGGATAGAATTTTCGAGACGTTTATTTAATGCCTAAAAGCAAAAAAAAAATAAAGCCCATTAAATCCACCCCACAAACGGCAGCTCGCCAATCAATTACGCGACCAGAACGTATCATCATTTCGCCTATCGGAGATCAGGACCCTGAACTTTTTAGATTGATAAGCAGGGAAATCAATCGGATATTCGGTTACCGGACCGAAATAAAGCCATTTCTGAAGGATGTTGATTTTGCACTGGATCCAAGCCGTAATCAGCATTATTCCACGTCGATTCTGGAAAAATTGGCCAGCATGGCGTCTCACCAGGCAATCAAAATACTTGCAATTACAAAAGTGGACCTCTTTATCCCCATTTTGACTCATGTTTACGGTGAAGCACAATTGGGTGGGAAGGCCTGTATCATTTCAACCCACCGCCTCAATGAAGGCCTTGGTGCAAGCGTCTCGAAGACTTTTCATCAGCGGGTCGTTAAGGAAGCTATTCACGAATTGGGCCATACATTTAATCTCCGCCATTGCCGGGATCACACCTGCAGTATGCATTACTGCCGCAGTATCAAAGATGTGGACCGAAAATCAGACCAGCTTTGCCGTTATTGCCTTGTACTCCTGAATGATGCAATCAAAAGGCTGGTGAAAAAATAATCTGTGTTAAAGAGGTTGTAAAATGGATTTGTGGCAACTCAATATTTTTTGCAAAGTCGTTGAATTGAAAGGTTTCTCAAAGGCGGCAAAAGCCGTTCATCTATCTCAACCCACCATCAGCAGTCACATTAAAGACCTGGAAAATCACTTTGAATGTCAGCTCATTGATCGTCTCGATAAAAAAGCTGTTCCAACAAAAGCCGGTGAACTTTTATATAACTACGCATGCAAGCTTATCTCTTTGCGTGATGAGACTGAAACCGCAATGGCCGAGTTTCAGGGGAAAATTAAGGGCCGCCTGTTTATTGGCGGTAGTACTATTCCCGGTGGATATATACTTCCGCGATTAATGGGAGCTTTTACAAAGGATTATCCGGAGGTTACTATTTCTTTGAGTATTGGTGACACAGATCAAATAATACAGGACATTCTTTCAGGTGTATTGGAACTCGGTATTGTGGGAGCCAAAACATCGGACAAAAAAATTCTCCAGGAAAAACTGATCGAAGATGAAATGCGGCTTATTGTCTCAGCAGATCACAAGTGGTCCAGAAAAAAAAGTATGAATCTGACAATGGTGTTCCAGGAACCTTTTATTATTCGTGAACGCGGCTCCGGGACTTTAAAATCGATCCAGCTTAGTCTTTTGGACAAAGGATACAGCAGTGAAGATCTTAACATAATCGCGGAAATGGGCAGTACCGAAGCAGTTATCCAGGGAATAAAAAGCAAAGTTGGGATCTCAATTCTTTCAACCATTGCCGTGGCAGAAGAGTTGCAAGCAGGGACTTTAAAAGCCTTGACAATTAAAGAGCTGAATCTGAAGCGAAGTTTTTACATTACGAGACACAGACATCGCAGTGCCTCTCCATTGAGTAAAGCATTCATGGAGTTTTTAAAAAAGAATTGATGTAGGGTATTAGGCTTTAGTCAGAAATTCCAATAAAGATTAATGGAAAACCAAACAAATGGAATCATGTTGAGCGATGACCCGACCGATGACTTGCGAGCCGGTCACCCCGGCATCTTTTAACGCCTTAAGTAAATCCTGCCCCTGGTTTTTGGGTAGCGCCACTAGAAGCCCCCCGCTGGTCTGGGGGTCATATACGATTTCTTGATACCATTGGGGCAGTTTGATCTTAAAGCGTGTATTTTTTTCCACCAGTTGACGGTTATGTGCATTCATACCCGTACCCATTCCTTTTTTGTACATTTCCAGAGCTTCGGGCAAAAGCGGGACATCTTCTATTTTTATTTCCAAGCAAACATTTGACCCCACGGCCATCTCAAATCCATGACCGGCCAGGCCAAAGCCGGTGATATCGGTGGCTGCATGGATATCAAAATCGGCCATAACTTCAGCCGAAGTTTTATTCAGTGTGGTCAGTGTTGCCAAACATTCCTCCATAGCCTTTTGGGAAACCCATTTTTTAATATTGGCATTAAAGATAACACCACTGCCGATGGGCTTGGTTAATATCAATACATCTCCCACCCGGGCACCGCTATTAGCCCAGTATTTTTCAGGATGCACGATGCCGGTCACCACTAACCCGAATTTGGGTTCATCATCTTCAACGCTGTGCCCGCCGGCGAGAACGGCTCCGGCCTCGGTAATTTTATTCAGAGCCCCGGCAACAACCTGCTGGAGCACCTCTGGATCCAGTTTGTCCATCGGAAAGCAGATTAGATTCAGGCATGTCACCGGCCGGCCGCCCATGGCATAGACATCACCGATGGCATTAGCGGCAGCGATTTGCCCATAAAGGTAAGGATCATTGACAGGAGGGGTTATAAAATCTGCAGATGTCACAAGGGCAATCTCTTCCGTCAACCTATATATGCCTGCGTCATCTCTGCTTTCAAAACCGACCAAAAGGTTAGGATCATTGTTTTTGGGCAGTTTCGCCAGAAGTCTTTCCAGTCCCACCGGGCTGATTTTTGCTGCTCAACCGCAGGTTTTCGATAAACTCAATAAAGTCGGTTTTTGGAATATGTTCCATTTAACCATGGGTGTTTCTCTCCTTTGCCATTTGTTGCTGTTGATCTATTTTAACAAAATCGTATTAATTTAGCTTTATGAAAAACGTGTCCCACAAGCATTCAGGTGATCCGGTATTAAAGCGGGTCACTGTTTGAGTGTATTAGAGAGCGTTGAGAAAGAACAGCAAGATAGCAATTTTTCCTGTGGGTTAAATAATTTGAGCATTTAATCGGCTTTTATGTGCAGGATAGCACCTGTTCTTTCTTTACGCTCACTTATGCACGAGTTTGACACGGTTTAAAACCGGATTATCTGAATGCGATAATATTTTCAAAGGGCTAAAATGTTACACAAAATCGAATCGTATTGGAGATTTGTTTTATCCTGGTACTGATCTTCGAATCGCGTTGATCCAGATAAACCCAGTCCGCCTGAGCAACCAGTTCAGGTTTATTATATAGAATAAGACGAGCCGTCACTTCAACCGCAAAACCGGTGAGTATCGCACATTGGCCAAAATGTTCCTTGGACCCACGTTTTAGATTCTTTGTCAGAATTCTGCAGCAAGTGGTGCCAAAACGTTCCTTAAATCGATCATGAAGCTTCCTTGAAACAGCCATGATTTTTCTGCTATTGAGCAAACCAGTCTTGTTGCGTCCCAAAAATAGACCTATGGCAATTACACCGCTGTTCAGTGCACCGCATGTACAGCCGCTTCCCCCCAGTCCCTCCGGCAGGCCTGAGGCCAAACGCACAGCGATTTCCGGCGGTAAACCGCCGTTAAGCCCCTGGTTTAAAACCGATAGGACCGCTTCAGAGCACATTAACTGTCTGGTTATGAAGAGGTTTCGTGCTCTTTTTTCAATCAGAGATATCAGTTCCTCAATCCCATAGTCCCTTTCCATCCGTTTCAACTGCATCTTTATTTAACACTTTCGGTAGGGTATTTAGCCCCTCTCCAGGCAAAGATTCCACCGGGATAACGGTAAACGTTCATATAGCCGAGCTTATTGGCCCAAGCCGCGCCGTTGTGGCTACGGGTGCATTTTACAAAACCACAATAAATAACGACGGTTTTATTTTTATCCGGGCAGAGCAGCGCCATGAAATCTTCTTTGCTTTTGCCGTTAGTTTCCTTACTATCCCAGACCACCATCTCAGGGATTGGAAAGAGAAATTGCTTAGCGCCGGGAACATGGACCTTTTTATAACTTGCCTCAAAAGGCATGGTGTCGATGATAACCATATCCTTTCCAGCATCGATCCAATTTTTAAGCTCTTCGGTGGTAACGACATCGTAACCGCCCCGCTGGACCTCGCGAACCAGCTTTACCGCACCCTGTTCCTTTTCAACTTCTTTTTCAAATTTATTTTTAAAAGCCAGACTCGGCGTTGCCAGTCCCATGACAAATATTCCGAGAACTGCCAATACAAACATGGTTTTCATCATTCTCATTACTTATTCCTCCTTTTTCAGACAGATTATTAAATAAGTTCCAAAAACCTTATCGGTTTAACAGACCGGCTGTAACGCCATACGTATAAGAAAATAATTCCCGCCATCATTACCACATCCCTGAAGAGTGCCGGACGAAGACTATGATAAACACCAGGCTCTGGATCCTCGGGTCCGAAGCAACCGCAGTCAATGTCTAGCCCCAGCCAGATGCCATAAGCCAAAACCACCATGAACAGAGCCAACATCCCCGCAATAACGGCTAAACTTCCTTGAATATCCAGCAACAGGCCGATGGCCGCAATAACCTCAAGTGCTGGCAGGCCCACGGCTACCGGCATAACCCAGCTTTCGGGTATCAGTCCAAAGGCTTCGATGATGACGGCAAAATATGCGGGTTCAAGTAATTTGACAAAACCGGACCATAAAAAAATGACGCCAAGAAGAATACGGATCAGCCGGTAAAGCCAGAAAGAAAAAAGAAAGCTCTTTTTTGTGAAAAACTGGTCAGCAGGAGTTTGTAATATTATTCCGCTAGATTGGTTCAGATGTTTTGGATAGTCAGCCATAAATTAACGTCTCATAACCTGTTTACCTCTGAATAAA
>JAUVVS010000200.1 GCA_030604545.1 Deltaproteobacteria bacterium
TGCTGTTTTTGCATTATTTCCTTCAAAAGATCTTCGCTCTGCAGGTGCTGCAGCTCTTCTACCCAGCCCCAGTCAACAGTCCTCACCCTGGCCTTATTTGCTTCACCACCAAGGAGATCCTGTCCTAACGTAACCACCCACATACCGGGATCTATACCGCGTATCCCGGCTTCCATCCGGCCTTTAGCGATAATTTCCACAGAAGTGAATTTAAAAGAAACCGGGTCGCTGAGAGCAAATACCTGTCCTCTATTGGCTTTACTTACCGGTTCACGGTTCAAAGGTTGCTCAGTGATATAAACACCTGTTTCACCGCTGGCCGGATTATCATACAAAGCACTGAGCGGCACCAATGTGGCCTGATCGCTCTCACCATAAAAGACATCCACCGTAACAAACATACCAGGCATCAATCTTTCATCCGGATTGGCTATATCAATTTCAGCCCTGGTGCTATGGGTTATCGGATGGAGAAAGGGGGAAATACGGGACAGCGGTGCCGTTAAAATACCTGAAAGCCTGTTCCCCGGATCAATTTCGGTTCGATGCCCTGCTTTAATATAATTCAACATATAATCGGTCAGTATAATCTCTACACGCACATTGTCCATCTGGCCCAGTGTAAATAAACGGGTACTGCTGTTTACCAGCATCCCCACTTCCGCACGGCGGTTACCCACCCTGCCGGCAATCGGCGCCCGTATCGTGGTTTTGGAGAGGATTTCCTGGCGTTCGTCAATAATAGCCTGGGCCTGCGCTATCCGGGCATGTGCCAGAGCCACATCGGCTTCAGCTGATAGCGCCTCCGTCTGTATTTTTTCCAATTCTGCTGTACTGGCCAGCCCCTGATCTGATAAGGATCGCATGCGTTCCAACTCCGCTTTTATCTCCAGCATCTGCGCTTCGGCCTGTTTTAACTGGGCTTCGGCAATCTGATAACTGGCCCGTGCCTGTTTCAGTCGCTCACGGAACTCCGTATCGCGCAGCTGAACCAGAGGTTGTCCGCGTTTAAGATAATCACCATTCTCGACATGAACAAATACGATAGCGGTGTTTACCTCCGGATAGATATCTATCTGATTTCTCGCTTTGACCAGGCCTGACAGCCGTTCAGTTAATGGCAAGGCGCCAAAGCGTGCCTGAACAGCCTCAACGGCAGGAATAAGCAGATTTCCGTTGTCATTGCTTTGGCCGGCTTTATCTGTGCATTGTAAAAGAAATAATCCAGATATCATCACCATCACAATGAGAAATAGCTTTGGGAATTTTTCTGATTGAGGTATCATCCTTGTCCTCTTGTTCTTAATCAAATTACTCTTAGTAGTGGTTTTATTTCTGGGAAACAGGCTTCCGTCATCTATCATGTCGACTTCAGGCCGGGGAGCAATGCGATAGATCATTTTAGTCAATAAAAATTCAATCCACTGAAAGATTCAGGTTTAAAAATATGTCAAAAATTTAAACTTAAAACAATTTTTTTTCTGTCTCAAAATGACACTTTGCTAAATATTACCACACTTATTTCTCATACTTCCGGAGTAGCGACGAAATATTTGCGAACTTCTGCGATATATTTTTAAATCGAACTTTTTCCATTTTCATGATTTGTCTCTAAAGGTTTAAATATCTTTACCGATTATTAGTAATTAAGGAGAGAGATTTTCGCATATGCGGAGCGCCATCTTCGCATATGTGGGACATCCATTTTTCTCCTTTTGCCCTCGGTTTAACCGCCGAGGGTTTTTATTTTATACTTACCAGCTTAATTCCAAGCAACGATCCTAAAAAGATATGATCTTGTATGACATTGGTGTTGGTGGTTCGTCCAAGCAAAAATGGAGTGGTTTAGGTGTGGTTTTAGATGGTAAGCAGAATATCTTTACCAAGTATCTGTCAGGGGGCACCCAAAGTGTGCCACGCGGGGGCACTTCAAAGTGTACCATTAATAAACGAGAAAAATAGTAGATTCTCTCTTTTAATTTTGGGAGGATCTACACATGGCCAACAGGTTAAAAATGGTACAAAAAGAAATCTTGTTTTCACTCTTCACACAAAACTGGTCCGATCGTAAGATACATAATTCCATCGGTTTACATCGGAAGACCATCAGCCGGTACAGAAAAGAATGGCTAAAACTTCAAAAAGAGAAAGAATCGTCCAGTATTAAGAAAAAGACTCTTTCTTTCGCCGGAAATTCATCGTCCAATCCGATTCAAAGTGTACCACTTAACGAAAATAAAGTGCCCACCGAGGGGGTGGTACACTTTGAAGTGCCCACCGACCCCCAGTTACCGGGAAAAAGAACCCTGTCTAAAAGCAAGGCTGCTGTTTACCATGATGAGATAAATCTTAAACTTCAGAACGGTCAGCATGGCGTAAGTATTTATCAGGATCTGGTCTGTGAAGCGCAATACAACGGCAGTTATGATTCGATCAAACGTTATATCCGGAAACTAAAAAATAAAACACCTGATCTATATGCCCGCATTGAGACACCGCCGGGCGATGAGGCACAGGTTGATTTTGGCGAAGGCGCTCCGCTTCTTGGATTCAAGTTGTTGCTGTGGTTTTGCTGGTTCTAGCGTATTACTATATTCAATCGACACGTAGCGAACTAACTTCGTTTTTTCGCTTCACTGTTCACGCACGACTGTCTGTCATCTTGTTCTTTATTGCTTTTGTTCTACTCGGCCTTTCTCCGCCAATTCTTATTATGTTCGGAGTCGTCGATCTATTAGCCGCAATTTGGACTGCATTGGCTTTGAGAAGTACATAACACGATACTATAGATATTATATTAATGTTTAACACTGAATAGCCAAAGGTGTTAAATTTATTTAGTTGTTGAGTCGCCGTCAAAAGTAGAGAATTCAGCGGATCAATTGAAAATTAAGAAAATACCTACTTGTGAAGTGATAGCTGAAAAGTTAATCTAATGGTAATGCGGTTAGTCTTGTTATGAGGATTCATTTCACTTTCTTATGTGTTAGCATGTGAATAAAAGGATAAAACTAAATGAAACAGTGGTATGAAGAATTATTTAAAAATTATGGAATGAAATATGATAACGAAAATTTCACTCAAGGAACAATTGGAGAGTGCGACTTTATTGAAAAAGAAATCGCATATAACAAAGAAACAAAAATTCTAGATATTGGTTGTGGTACCGGTAGACATTCTATTGAGTTATCTAAAAGAGGATATAATGTTGTCGGAATTGATTTATCAGAATCGCTTTTGAAACGGGCAAAAGAAAAAGCATCTGAACAAAATTTGAAAGTTGTTTTTCAAAGACATGACGCAAGAAATCTTCCTTTTTTACATGAGTTTGATTTGGTCATTATGTTATGTGAAGGTGCATTCCCTTTAATGGAAACTGATGAAATGAATTTCCAAATTCTCCAGAATGCCGCCAATGCTTTAAAATTAAAAGGGAAACTAATATTTACGACTTTGAATGGATTGTTCCCATTGTTTCATTCTATCAAAGATTTTCTCGCTTCAGAGACAAAAGAAGGAAACGCAACTTATAGTAATAATTCATTCGATTTAATGACATTTCGTGATTATAACACCACACATATTGAGGATGACTATGGTAATAAAAAGGAACTTCAATGTAATGAAAGGTATTATGTGCCTTCCGAAATAACATGGTTATTGAAAATGCTCAAATTTATATCTATTGATATATGCGGGGCAAAACAAGGGGCTTTTAGCCGAAATGATAAATTATTAACTGAAGATTTTGAGATGTTGGTAATAGCGGAAAAATAATGAAATGCTAACAAATCGCTGCACTGGATTTTTACTCTGCTGCGCTCCGTATAAACCAGTGAGCTCAAGCGTTATACGCTTGAGAAAATTCAACTATTTTTGAACTTTCCATCGAAATATTTGTAAAAAATTATTGCAACGCGTCTTATTGCATACTATTTTTAAATCATGATTAAAAAATTTAGACAATCATGGCTTGAAGTTTTCTGGAATACAGGCAGGCATAAGAAAGTGCCTCCTAATTTAAAAGATAGAATATTAAGAAAACTCGATATGATAAATAGTGCTAAAGAGTTAAAGGATTTGATGTCTCCACCGTCAAATCATCTATATCAGTTAGATGGCGACAGAGACGGGCAATGGGCAATTTCTGTCAGTGGACAATGGAGATTATGTTTTAACTTTGAAGATGGAGATGTTTTTGATATCGAACTAGTGGAATATCATTAGGAGGTAAATAGATATGTTACCGAAAAATAGACGTCCAATTCACCCGGGTGAAATAATAAGATTTGAATATTTAGAACCACTCAATCTTAGCCAGCAGAAATTAGCGAATGCTATTGGTGTTACAAGAGTTAGAATTAATGAAATTATTCTAGGAAAAAGGTCGGTCACACCTGATACAGCTTTTCGTTTGGCAAAGTTTTTTAATACTACACCTGACTTCTGGATTAATTTACAAATGAATGTTGATATGTGGGATACACTCCAAACACATAAAAATGAATATAATAAGATTCGCGGTGTAGCCTGATTAGCCTTGATTTTAAATTGAGTAATTCATAAGCGTATAACGAACAATGGCATTAAGCGGACCCCGTTAGATAGGCATAAAACTATTGCTATGAAGATACGAAAAACCATAACTTACGACGTAGCGCCCTTTGCGGCAAGAAGATGATTGATAACAGGAAAGGATGTACACAATGGGAGACAAAGGCGGCAAGAAGGATAAGAACAAGAGTCAGAAACAGAAGAAAGTTAAACAGGATCAAAAGGCAAAAAAGAA
>JAUVVS010000165.1 GCA_030604545.1 Deltaproteobacteria bacterium
ATCAATTTTAACGTGTTTTTTATTAAAACGGTATTAAAAGAATTATACTATAATCTTTGTGTCTTCGTGACTTTGTGGCTGAACTATTACCATTAATTCAATTCAATTGACAATCGTTGACAATTTGCATATAAATTCAGACTCAGATAAAGCTGGGCTCTCAAAGCCGGAGTGGTGAAACTGGTAGACGCAGAGGACTCAAAATCCTCCGGGCCTTGCGCCCATCCGGGTTCAATTCCCGGCTCCGGCACCAGTAAAATCAAGGGGTTATCCGTCGAGACCTTTGGAAAACGTCCCTTTTGCAAAGGTCTCTAAGATTTATTATCCATAGCTGTGCAAACCGGGCAAAAGATTCACCCCGAAATATGTAAAAAGAACAGCCGTAAACCCGGCGATGGAAAGATAGGCGATCCGCTTGCCATGCCAGCCACGCATCATTCTGGCGTGCAGCAATGTTGCATAAACAAACCAGGTAATCAAAGACCAAGTCTCCTTTGGATCCCAACCCCAATAACGACCCCAGGCTGAATTCGCCCATACGGCTCCGGTTATTATTCCGATAGATAAAAAAAGAAATCCGAACACAACCATTTGATGGGTTAACTCGTCTAAAACATTAGGTTCGGGAAAATGATCAAGCAAAAGGCCTTTATGCTCATTCTCTCTTTGTTTGAGAAGATACATAAAGCTTATACCAAAAGCGATTGCAAATGCAGCATAACCGACAAAGCATGTAATAACGTGCGCAATCAGCCAATTGCTTTTTAATGCCGGTATAAGAGGCTGAATACGATCGTCTATATTTGGAGAAAGGGAGGCATATGCCAATGCTAAAAAAGCGAGAGGCGTTGTAAATGCTCCAATTATTCGGTTTTTGTATCTTTTTTCAATTACTAGATAAATAAGAATAATGGTCCAAGAATAAAAGATAAGAGATTCATACAGGTTTGAGAGAGGAGCATGTCCGATGCCAAGCCAGTAAGATTCCACCCATCTCATGATAATTCCGGCGGTATTGCCTGCTAATCCAAGAATAGCTGTCCATGTTGCCAGTATACCAGGGGCTGGTTTTTTAAAAATCCATGAGAAGATATATAAAAATGCAGCAAGACCATAAACAAATGTTGTAATTGATAATAGATTAGAACTATTCATGACTTATCCTCTTAGTAAAAAATTCAGGTTCAAAGAACCCGGCCTTGTTAACACTCGGATACTTTTTGACCTAAGTTAATCCGGCCAGGTTTTTTGCGATTTCCTTTAAATTATCTTTCATTCTAAGTTTATTTTTGTTTGAGGTACCTGCAACCATTACTTTGCATTTCTTTCCTCCCCTTTCTACTTCGATGAATAACCTTTGATGGGACATAAAAAAAGCAATGAAACACCCGATAATTATCATAATGAACCCGGAGTAAACAACCCAAACACCAGGATCCTTTGTCACCTGTAGGCCGGTATAATAGCGGGGTTTATAATCGGCTACGGAAATGGCAAAATTACCCTTTCTCATCTTGTCAAAATTAGGATAGCGCAGAGGGAGTATTATTTTTGCTGGATCTATATTATTTGGAGTTAGGATTCCGATTAAAGTTTCTCCAATGTTATGGCCCATGAAATTATAAGAATTCATGTAATCCTTGATAACGAAAGTCCCCATATCTTCAGGGATTTTCATTTCTTGTCCAATCATTGCTTTTTTCTTATAATTCATTCCTGATTCTTTGCTCATAAAATTTATCACAAATTCCTTTGACGGAAGCACGCCATAGCTTGACTGGAACAAGTTTATTCCCTTGTAGTGAAGGGGATCATTTACGATGATATCCTTTTGTACAACAGGTTTGCCATTCTCAAGGATGGTTAAGCTGGAACGATATTCCTTGGGCGCACCGGAGTCGTAGAAGCTTAAATTAAAATCATCACATCGAATTTCGAAATCAAGTTTATGTATTTTATTTGTATTTCTTATCTGGATACTTTCTTTCTTTTCACCCTCAGGTATATTTACAAACCCTTCGAAACCAAAGATGGAACCAATTAATCCACCTAACAACATAAGAACAATACTTAGGTGTATGGTGTAAACACCTAGACGGGTCCAGCGTCTTTTTTCCGCAAAAATGTAGAATCCTTTGTCTGTTTGTTCCGATTTTATATATGAAAAGCTTTTTGAAATAAAGGGTTCATATATCTTTTTCAAAATTTCAGGTGAACGATTGTCTTTAAACTCTTCCTTATTTGAAAGGTTTCTGAATCTTGAAATATTAAATGGCGGAATTTTTACGAATATTATCTTCCATGTGGCGGAAAGCCTGTCTATGGAACAAACAATAATATTTGTTGTCAGTAAAAGAAGGAGGAACCGAAACCACCAAGAATGATACATATCAAAGATATCAAGAGCAGAAAAAATTCTGAAAAAAAATTCACCGTATTCACGAAAATAATCGGCAGGATTTTGATTCTGAGGTATGATGGTTCCAATAATTGAAGTGACTGCAAGCGACAGTAAAAGAATAACAGAAAGCCTTACAGAGACAAAAAATTTCCATGATTTGCTAAAGAAGTTCAGAATATACCTCCCTTATTTTCGTTATTTTTTTAAAAATTGAAATGAAATATTCCTCCATATCAAATCATTTGTTATAAGACAAGCTAGATACTAGCGAGCAGGTTTTATCACAATTGTTGCAGCTTTATGGTTATTAAGATACTTCTTTGCAAGAGTTGATAACTCATCTGCCGCTATTGAGGTATAATCCCTCATTATGCTCCTACTCCAATCGAACTGCCGGGGATATTTTTTTGATTCGGTTAGAACACTATTCAGCCAATAATTATTGGTTCGTCGCATATCCTTTATGCTTGTAAGTATAGGATCTAAGGCTCGCCTAAGTTCTTCTTCAGTAACGCCGTCGGATGCAAGATCTGATCCTATTTTCTTTATTTCTCTTATAACCATATCAGCTTCATTTGGGTCGACATGAACCATAGTCCGTAATGCCCCATACCCCGGATATGTCCGGCTGGATTTATTATAGGCAAATGGTGAATATACGACACCAAGCTTTTCTCTAACCCTTTCCCGAAGCCTGTCTGAAAAAATCTCTGCCAGGACTGAAAAGCGGCGTGTCCGTTTTATATTCCAGAAATCTTCTGTGGGATAAGCTACTATTACTAAACTCTTAGGAATCTCAGTATCAACATTTATATTTAAAGATCGATGAACGGGAAATTTAATTAATCGTGACCTTTTTTTTTCTTGTACGCCCGGTCTTTTAGCAAGGCTTCCGAGATAAACCGATGCCGTCTCAATAACTGAATCCTCATCAAAATCACCTACCACGGACACTTCGAATATAGCATTAGTCAATCGATTATGGATCCATTTTCGAATATGATCAAAGGTCAATTTTTTGAATTCATCATAAGGGGGGAGCCCGAAACGGCTGTCTCCTCCAGCTAGAAAGCGCTTTCCAAAAAGCATCATGGCTCCATCAATGGAACGCGAGAGTGCCGTATATTGTTGACTAAACCGCTCCATGGTAAGTTTGTAAGCATCCTCCTCATATCCGGGATCCACAAGGTGAGCATAAAGAAGCTGAAACAGTAAAGGAATTTCTTTGGGCACGGTTTTTCCTTTGAAGATAAAGCGACCTTCTTCAACATCGAAAACAACAGTCGTATTCTTTCCGGCCATAGCTTGTTCGATTTCATCCCTTTTAAGCGAGCCGAACCCGCTTTCATTAATTACTTTCTCACTGAGTATAGAAAGACCAGGGCTGTTTGAAGGCTCGGAAGACCTACCAACACCGAAAACAATATTAACAAGTACTTCATTTGCTGCAAAATCAGTTTTTTTAAGGTTCAAGCGAATACCATTTTCAAAATCAATCTGGACGATTCCAAGATCGGTGATCCTTTTTTTACTAAGAATCAGGCCTTTTCTTTCGGGTTCGGAAAGATAAGGAAAGGTAGCGGGCTTTATTTCAATCGGCTTTGATACCGCCTTTCTGCTGCTTTTATCATATGCAGCAAGTATCATATCCTGGGGGTCGGTATCCATATCGGTCAGCTTGGCATTTCCGGTAACAAGAATAAGCCTGTGATCATTCTCCCATGTTTCCCTGAATGAATCATGCACGGCTTCTAATGACAAAGATTTTATAATGGGAGCATAAAGTTCTTTCTCCTGATCAGGGGATTGAAACACTCTGTTTGAATTCAGGTTTCTTATTATCTCCCGGGCCAGGGCCTGGCTATCGCGCGTTGAAGCTTTTTTGACAGCATTATCCAAGTGTGCCAGGTAATCTTTTTTTACTCTTTTAAGCTCTTGTTCCGTGAATCCATATTCTATTGTGCTCCTTAATGTTTGTTCAAGGATAGCAAGGGTTTTTTTCCAGTTATTTGCTCTACTTTCAGCAGTTATATCCGCGTATTCTATTTGTTTCAGATATATTCCAGAACTTATTGATGCAGAGGTAAATGGAGTGTCTGGATTCCTGACCATTTTATCCAGTCGATTCTTGACGATCTTGTCTGCAATATCTTTTTTAAGTTGACTTGTTTGAAAGGCAAGGGAATCCGGCCCTTGCATAGCCTTTCTTATAACTTCAATGCTGACCGTTGTATTTCCGATTTCCTTTTCAAAGTGATAGAATGATTTGATCCCTTTGTGCTTGATCTTTCCGATATCATAATGGGGATTTGGGGGCGCTCTGGTAGATAATGAGGAGAATCTTTCTTCTATCAGCAATCTTGCCGGATTTACATCAAAATCTCCCACCATGATAAGAATCATGTTTTCGGGGCGATACCATGTATCATAAAAGTCTTTTAGAAGATTGCGTTGTGCATTTTTAAGAACATCTTCCGTGCCGATGGGAAGTCTCTTTGATATTCTTGCTTCAGGAAACTCAAAGCGTAAAGACGATACATAGGTGCGATAAGATGCAGAATCTCTGGTTCTCTTTTCTGCAAGAACAACCCTTCGTTCTCTGTCAATTTCAGATTGTAAAAGGAGCGCTCCATCTGCAAAGTCTCTCATTACAAGAAGGCCTTTTTCCAAGCTTTCTTTATTTCCTAGAGGCAAGAGAATATCATAAACAGTTTCATTGAAACCGGTATGAGCGTTTGCATCCGGTCCAAATTGAATTCCTATGCTTTGAAAATATTTTACAAGTTCACCCGGTTTAAAATGTTTTGAACCACAATAGAGCATATGTTCAAGGAAGTGTGCTAAGCCCTGCTGCTGGTCTGACTCATTCATCGATCCTGTCTGAATATTTAGGTGCATACTCACTCTGTCTTTTGGCTCATGATTATTCATTAATACGTATCTGAAACCATTATCCAGCCTTCCGAACAGCAGGGCAGGGTCCGGAAGAAGATCACTCTTTTCATGCGGCCATTTTGGCAAAGAATTGATATCACGGGCAACAGCATTTTCAATTGCCAAACCCTTTAAAGCATGTTGAGCGAAATAGTTTTTACTGTCGTCATATTTACTCTGCTTGATGGTTGGAAAAAATAATAAGAGGTATATAATTACAGCCCA
>JAUVVS010000147.1 GCA_030604545.1 Deltaproteobacteria bacterium
ACAACCCGGCAAAAAATATCTCCCTTGGTAACCGTTCAACGTTCAGAGGTTCAGGGTTCAGGGATTACGATTTTTTCATATTTTTGCTTTTAATCTCAGTGCAAGCTCGTTCGGCTAATTTTAAGGCTCGAATGAATTCTGCATTATATTCAAAATCAAAGACTATAACTACCTTAACAGTTGAACTTTGAACCCCGCCTGCTATCCGTCGGGCAGGCCTGAACCCGTGAACGGTTACCACATTTATCTATACATAAATTTAAATACAGTATTAAGAATTATGAGTCTGATCGTTCTGAATATGAGGTAAAAGGGCATGTTGTTTAATAGGTTCCCCAGAATGAAGATTTAGGGGAAGCATAAATAGTCTTGTCTATGATGATGTAAAAATGGGTTCCGGCTAACAACTTTAAATTTTTGCTACGCTATTTGCAAAAGCCGGATCTTGCAAAAGCTTTTTGGAAAAATTCAGGTATTTTGTTACTATGGACCTTATTGCAAGCTGTAATGTATATGACTTAATAGGTTTTTCCAGCAAGTGGTTAACGTCTGATGCTACACACATATTTACTATATCATCACTTGCATTACCGGTCATAATGATAGTATCTTCGTGGGCTGTAGGAAACTTTTTATCAATTGAATCAAGGAAGTAGAACCCGCTTTTACCGCCAAAAAATACATCGACGATAAAAATTGCAATACCGATATCGCGATCCAGACAATAAGATATTGCCTCATCAACATCAGAAAAGGTAATTATTTTACCCCAAGTATAGAATCTTTTTACCATTTTTGAGACTATTTCACATATATTTACGTCGTCATCAAGGATAATAACATCCAATCCTTCAGGCATACCGTAATTCCTCCTATTTAGTGTCTGAACGAAAACCCTTTAAGTTTTATATCCGAAGAAATATGACCTATAGGCTCATTTATCAATACATAGGAATATAAAGATAATGTGATTATAAGTCAAACAAATAAAGCCCGTATGATATGAGTCTAACATCCCGCCAGTGGCGGGAGGCAAAAGGGAGCGTTTTTCAAAGGTCTCTATTCATACTCCCCTGCCGATAACCTTCCATATCAACAGATATGTGGGAAAATCCGAGATTCCTAAATTTTTTTATTATTACAGCCTTTATATTTTCATTGAAAATCTTTTCAAAATCAAGAGGATCAACCTCTATTCGCGCAATTTCGCCATGGTGCCTTACGCGACAGTTTCTAAAGCCCAAGGTTAAGATAACATTTTCAGCTTGTTCAACAACGCCAAGAGCTTTCCGTGTTATTGCAGTTCCATAAGGGATTCTCGTTGCAAGGCAGGCCATAGGGGGTTTATCCCACGTCTTTAAATTCATCTCTTTCGAAAGTGAGCGGATATCTTTTTTAGCCAGTCCCGCATCAATCAGTGGTGCAACGATTCCCATCTCTTTGGCAGCTTTGAAACCAGGGCGAAAATCTTTAAGATCATCCCTGTTGGCGCCATGAACGACATATTTTAAGCCCATCTTAGAGGAAATGTTTAAAAGCACCTTGAAAAGATTTTTTTTACATATGTAACATCTGTCTTTTCTGTTGGCCGTGAAGTCAGATAAGTTCATCTCTTCAGTCTGCAGCATCACATGTTTAATTCCCAGAGTTTTTGCATAGGCTGTTGCAGCTTCCTTTTCCCGCAAAGGATGCACGGCTGATACTGCTGTTGCTGCAACCGCATTATCTTTGAGAACGCCATGTGAGACTGCAAGCAAAAATGAGCTGTCAACACCGCCCGAAAATGCAACGAGTAAAGAATCATAATTTTTTAGAGCTAAAATTAAACGGTTCTTTTTTTCATTGAGGCTAATATTGTTCATTTTCTTTTATTTCTATTCGAAATCGCTCACCGCAGAGCATAGATATTGAGAAAAAATAATTAAATGTTTACAAATCAAGCTCGATCTTTTATACAATATACATTAGCTTTAGCCGCTAAGGCACCAAGGCACAAAAAAAAGTGAAGAAGAAAAATAAATAATTTTAAAATCATTGTGACAAGATACACTAATAGTTACAAATAATTTATTTTTCAAGTACTATTATAAGCCGAACCGTAAACAATTTGAAAGGTGTTTTTATGGGAAAAGAGAGTTTGATTAAATCTACATCCAAGAAAAAGGATGAAGAAAAGAAGACAACAACGGTAAAGAAGGCAGCCAGAAGATCCAAAGCAGAGCCTAAAACTGCGGGCACTGCAAAAACTATAACAGCTCCTAAAGCCAAAACAGCTTCTAAAGCCAAAGCTGCTCCTAAGGCTAAGAAAGCAGTTAAACCAAAGACAACAACAAAAGCCCGTCCTAAAAAAGCTGTTGGAACAAAAAAGGCAAAGGTTTCTATAACGGATCTCCTTTCAAAAAAATTTGAAAGATGGGAGCCTGAAAAAGTTTTCAAAGTAAGCCCGGATAAAGAATATTTGCAGAATTTTGTTTCTCCGCCGTTTGTATCTGATGCAAGTGAAGAGGAAGTCAGGCGTGTAAAGGAATTATTGTTTAAAAAGTTTGATTTAAAAGCTGAAGAAGAAATAAAGGAAGTGGTAAAACCGATAAAGACTAAAACAGAGCCGGTCTCGGCAGAGCCGCCAACCTATGATCTGCCTCCGGAAAAAAAGGAACCGTATCCTTTTCAGAGAACAATAATATATCTTATCGTCGTTTTTGTTCTATTGATTGCCCTGATTATCGGTGCCAGTTTTTCAAACAAGGGCAAATATTTTATAAGGGCCACAGAAGGCGCTGTTGAAGTCTGGCAGGGCACTTTCGACCCCATGGGAAAAGAACTTATCATTTCTCTGCCTGGGGGACAACCACCTGAAGATATTAGGAATGTTTATTCGAAAAGTGAAATCTTTCCGCTTGTTTGCAACTATTATATTGACAAAGCTGATTCCATGCTGAATGTGCCGGGTTTGCTCGATTTTGAAGGAATTAAGGCGTACTTGAACACGGCAAAGTTTTATGCAACAACAGATAAACTCCGTTCTACTATAAATGCACGTTTGAACACAATTGACCTGATGATGCTCATGTATAGAGCAGATGTAGCTATAAACAAAGGAACAAAAGCAGATCTTGAGGCTGCATTGGGATATCTATTCGAGGCGGCGGCACTTGATCTTGGTAAAGGCCAGGTTGATTTGTTGGAGAAGAAAATAAAGTCGATTAATGACTTATTGACAGCCCTGGAAGTAAAGTAGGCTCCAATTTAAAAGAGACAGAACATAGTAACTTCTCAAAAAGTAATAGTAAGCGCTGCGGACCATGCGTTTTGGTTTCTCCTGGATGACGTGGTGGCAGGTAATCAGAGGTCAGAGATCAGAGGTCAGAAATCGGTAATCGGTAATCGGTGATCAGTGACCGGTGATCGGTAATAGGTTATTGGTTGCCAGATTGAGATCAGAATGAAAAAACTGATTATATTTCTTATCCTTATTTTAGCTACCTCCGCTTTTGCAGACGAGCTTTTTCCTGAAAAAGGCTGGAAAGATAAACCCAACCCTATTGCAAGCCCCGACGCACTACCAGGTGGTGAGATATCAGTATATCTTGCCCAGTATCCAAAAAGCCTGAATTACTACCTGGATCTTAGCACCCAGTCAGCACAAATTTTTGGTTCCATATATGAAACCCTTTTAACAATGAATCCGATCACACTGGAATATGAGCCCGGCCTGGCTGAAGGATGGTCCATATCAGGCAACAAGAGGATCTTTATCTTCTTTATTGATAAAAAAGCCCAATGGAGTGACGGTCGCCCCATAACGGCACATGATGTAAAATGGACATACGATGCTGTCATGGACCCCAAAAACCTTACGGGGACACACAAAGTAGACATGGAACGGTTTAACCCTCCTATTGTAATCGACAAATATACCATTCGCTTTGAAGCAAAGGATGTTCATTGGAAAAATCTGGGTGCTGTTGGAGGGTTTTATATTCTTTGCAAACATGCTTTTGAAGGAAAGGATTTTAACAAAATCAATTTCGAATTTCCCGTGGTTTCCGGCCCTTATAAAATTGGTGAAATAAATGAGGGTGTTTTTGTGAAATTAGAACGGCGTGAAGACTGGTGGGGTATCAACGATAAAAGATCAAAAGGAACCGGCAATTTCCAAACCATAAAATTTAAATTTTTTGCTGAAAGAGAGAATGCATTCGAAGCATTTAAAAAAGGCGAGATCGATCTTTACCCGGTATATACTTCGCGTTTATGGATTAATGAAACAAAGGGGGAGAAGTTTCTTGAAAACTGGATCGTAAAGCAAAAAATTTACAATCAAAAACCGGGTGGGTTCCAAGGATTTGCCATGAACATGAGAAAACCACCCTTTGATGATGTTAGAGTTCGTAAGGCCATGGCGTTTCTTCTTGACCGTAGAAAAATGAACAGTACTCTCATGTATAGTCAGTATTTTCTCCATAGATCCTATTATGAAGATCTTTACAGCAAACAAAATCCATGCCCCAATCAATTGATTGAGATGGACATAAAAAAAGCACAGACGCTTCTAAGTGAGACCGGATGGATTGTAGATCCAAAAACCGGTTTTTTGGAGAAAGACGGCAAAAAGCTCTCTTTCAGGTTTTTAACCAGAGCAGCTTCAAGCGAAAAATTTCTGTCCATTTACGCGGAAGATCTCAAGGATGTTGGTATTGAGCTTATCATTGACAAGAAAGACTGGGCGGCCTGGGCGCGCGATATGGATGAATTCAATTATCAGATGACGTGGGCGGCCTGGGGTTCTTCCGTTTTTAAGGATCCTGAGGGAATGTGGTCATCCAAGGAAGCAATCAGAAAAGGCGGAAACAATATTACCGGTTTTAAAAACAGCAAGGTAGATGAACTAATCGAAAAGCAGAAAAGTATTTTTGATATCAAAAAGCGCAATGCAATCTACCGGGAAATCGATCAAATTATTTATAATGCATTTCCCTATGTCTTATTGTGGAATATCAATTATACCCGTCTTCTTTACTGGAACAAATTTGGAACACCGGATACCGTGCTCTCAAAATATAGTGATGAAAGCAGTGCATACGGATACTGGTGGCTGGATGAAGATTCAGTTGCCGATCTTCATGATGCAATGAAAACAAAAGCTCCTCTACCGCCAAAAGAACCTTCAATATACTTTGATGACATCTTTGAAAATAGTGATAACTCAAGGCTGAAAGCTCAAATTCAACCTTAAAGTTGATGGCGTTGTTACAATAGAGGTCTCCTTTAATGTTTTTCGCGCAATTTTGACTGTAAGCAAAATTGTTATAAATTATTTTTGCTTATAAGCAAAAATAATTGACATATCAATTTGGATTTGTCATAATCTTGATATGATAAAAAAGAGATATCTGACAGAATTCGTTGTTGAAGACCTTGCGGAAAAAATGGTTTTTATCGGTGGCCCAAGACAAGTGGGTAAAACCACAATTGCGCGAGATTTGATTGCCAAACAGTTCCACCAGTCAGGTTACTATAATTGGGACAGCAAAAGTGACAGACGCAAGATTATACAGTCAAACTGGCCCGGCAATGCCGATCTGATCATCTTTGACGAAATTCACAAGTATAAAAAATGGAAATCGTTCGTAAAAGGTGAGTATGACACACTGAAAAACAAATATCACTTTCTGATTACCGGTAGTGCACGGCTGGACTTATACCGAAAAGGTGGGGATTCAATGCTTGGTCGCTATCATTATTATCGCCTTCACCCTTTTTCGCTGGCCGAACTGATCGGCAAGGTAACGATACCGGAAGTTATGAAGGAAATCCCCATCCGGCCCCGGAGAGAAAAAGAGACATTAAAAGCTCTTGATAAGTTTGGTGGATTTCCTGAGCCGTTTCTAAAACAGAATACTAGGGTCCTTAGAAGATGGCACAACGAAAAGACCGAAAGATTATTCAGGGAAGACATTCGTGATGTCGAAC